>JASLIH010000351.1 GCA_030152105.1 Actinomycetes bacterium | reverse complement strand
TCTTGGCCGCCCCCCGATAGAACGTGAACGGCGAGACCAGCATCCGCCCGTGCCGGACGGGCACCAGGTCAGGCTCCCGGGTGCGGTTCTGCTCCTGGAGCAACCCGACCGGGTCAGGCCGGTCGGTGGCCGGCGTCCATGGTGTGTGGCTGGACAGCGGAGCGCGGTCGCGTGCCTCCAGCCCCCGCGCTCTGCGGTCGTCCACGCTCGGATGCGCGACCCTCTTGACGGCCATGGCTCCGTCCTTCCGTTCCCCTCGGTCCCGCTTGGCCTCCATTGAATGACATCAGCCAGCTGCCGGCATCATCTTGATGAGATGCAACATCCACTCACCGAAGCAGCGGGAGAGGCAGACCAGCCGGGTTTGAACCTGTCGTTCACAAACGTCGTGACGTTCAGCCCATCGACACGCTGCCGCTCACCATTCGCGTGAAGGTTGGTCGCGCTCCAGTCGGTGATCTCCCTCGCCGTGCTCGTAGTGGTTTCTGGGCCGAGTCATCAACATCTTGCCCTCATGCCGACATCGATCAGGAGGCCGAGCGGTGAGCGTAGCGTTTACTGGTGTCATCAACATCGACATCTAAGGACTCGATCCCGGATTGGGAGCCGTACACCAGCCCAGCACGCCAGATCAGATGCCTTCAGGATCCTCGTCGAGGACCCCCTGGGCGGCTTCGGCGCCGGACTTGGTTGCCTTGCCCTTGAGGATGTACTCGAAGCCGACTGCGATCATCGCGCCGATGATCGGGCCGACCAGATAGATCCAGTAGTTGGTGAGGTTCCCGGCAATCAACTCTGGGCCCAGCGAGCGGGCCGGGTTCATCGACGCGCCCGAGACAGGCGCGCCCCAGACCGACACCAGGCCGATGTACGCACCCACGGCGATGGCTCCGTTGATCCCGACGTTGCGGGCACCCGAAGCGGTGCCCAGGATGACACTGACCAGCCCGAGCGTGAGCACGGCCTCGGTCAGCATCGCGACCCAGATGCTGACGTCCTTTGTCGGCTCGGTGGCGCCGTTGATGATCCCGCCGTACATCAACTGCAGGAACCAGGCCGCGAGCACGGCACCGATGACCTCGGCGACGATATAGCCCGGGACCCGGCGCCACGGGAAGTTGCCGCGCACCGCGAACGCCAGCGTGACGGCGGGGTTGAGGTGGGCGCCAGAGATGGTGCCCATGAAGAAGATGATACCCATCACCATCATGCCCGGGGCGAGGGCCTTCATCTGCAAGGTCAGCTCGCTGCCAAATGCGGTCGCGCCGATTACCCCGCCTCCGGCCGCGACCAGGACCAGCAGGAACGTGCCCCACACCTCGCTGAAGAGCCGTCGGTATTCAAGCCGCGGGTCGTCGAACTCCGCGTCACGCTGACGATAGGTAGCCGTGCGCCGTGCGATCCAGGCCAGTACCGGCTCACCGCTACCGCTGGGCGACTCATTCGCGGACATGACACCTCCGGTTTGCATCGTCAGGTAAAGCCCCGATGGTCACTGCAGGTCGCCACATCATGTCACGGAAGACGGCGGCCCGGCTGGTGATGCAGGCGTCGCGGCTGGTGGTGCAGCGTGGGCTGGTTGGCCACTGCTAGATGACCGCTGGATCGCTCCGCCATCTTCGATCACCTTCAGCCCCTGTTGGGTCGTCTTTGCCCGCCAGCCCACCCGAGTCTGACCGGGCCGCCTGCCGAGCGCATCATCCCAACGGGATGAACAGAGCGGTCTGAACAAGGTGTGGCCACGACGCTGAGGAGGCCAAGTTCTTGCCCGGGCGCATACCGCGCGTGCTGATGGGGCCATCCCAGATGCGGTTGCTGTGCACCCATGGCGTGACGATCGGGCGGTTACGGGGACAGTTGCCGGTCAGCGCTCGTCACGAGATGAGGGAACGACAACCACGGGGCAGACTGCGTGCAGCACAGCGGCATGGCTCACCGACCCAAGCAGCAGCTCGGAAAAGCCCCCACGTCCCCGTGATCCGACCACCAGCAGGTCAGCGTCGACCGACAGCTGGACCAACGCGTCCGCTGGGTGTCGGTCCTCCACCACCGTCTGCTGCACCTCGACCCCACTGACCGTCTCCCCAAGCTCACCGAGCAGCGCCTCCAGGAGCTCGTCAGCCTGGCTGCGGACGGCCTCCTCGAACGCCTCTCGGCGGTGCACCGACGCGGTCAGTTCCGGCGGGGGTTCTCCAGCCGCCCCGACGGCTGCATCCCGCGTGTGCTGGGATCCGAAGTAGATCGGCGCCGCCAGATTCTTGGAATGATAGGCGTGCACCACCTGCAGCACGGCTTGGCGCAGGCGCGCCTCGGCGGCCGCCCAGGCAAGCGCCCGCCTCGCGTTGGGCGAGGCATCAACGCCAACGACGATCCTGCCCACCCGGTTCACCTCCTTGACCGGACACCGATGCCCGGAACGCCTTGGCTGGCAGTGGTCGACCAATATCCCAGAACGCAAGTCTGGGGTCGAGGCTGGCAGCGGATGCTAACTGGCTGGCTCACGCAGCCCAATGATTCAGGGCATATGGTGGTACGGGGTCGGGAGCTGGCGACTGTCCAGAAGACAGGAGGAAGGACACATGGCGCGAGTGGCATTGATCCTCGACGAGCTGTTTGAGGACTCCGAGTTCCAGGTGCCCTACGACCGCGTCCGCGACGCCGGGCATGAGGCGGTGATCGTTGGCCTGGAGGCCGGCAAGAAGGTCACGGGCAAGCAAGGCGCCCCGGTGACCATCGAGCGCGGCATCGACGAGGTCGGCGCGGACCAGTTCGACGCTCTGGTGATTCCCGGCGGGTACTCGCCGGACAAGATCCGGACCAGCCCGGGGATGGTCGCCCTGACCCGCGACATGCACCAGGCGCTCAAGCCGGTGGCAGCCATCTGCCATGCCGGGTGGATGCTGGCCGAGGCCGACATCATCCGCGGCAAGACCGTGACCTCGTATCACTCGATCAAGACCGACCTGCGCAATGCCGGGGCGGACTGGGTCGACCAGGAGCTCGTAGAGGCGGTCTCGGATGCCGGCGGCATCATCATCACCTCCCGCCACCCGGGGGATCTGCCCGCCTTCTGCGACGCGCTGCTGCGCCAGCTCAAGTAGCGGCGACGCTAGGACGAACCCTTCTCAGCTTCGGCTCGGACCATTTGTCGTACCCAGTCGACGAACGTCGTCGGTGCCTGCGGGTCGGTGGGAGGGGAATCGAGCAGGCCATGGCCCGCATCGGGGAAGGTGACGACGGTGAAGTCCTTGCCCTGGGCCTTGAGACCGTCCAGGAGCGCGACACTCTGGTCGACCGGGACCTCCCGATCGGCGGTGCCATAGAGCCAGAGCGCCGGGATCCTCAACTGCTCCAGGTAGGGCTTGGGATCAGCACCTGACGGGCTGGTGTCCTGGAGGCGCTTGGCGATCTCCTGCTTGGAGGGGAACGGCTTGTCGCTGCCGCTCCCGCCGGTGAGCTCGGCATAGGCCTTGACCTGGTCGTAGGGCAGGATCGCGGCGCTGGCCAGGGCAACGAAGGCCACCTGCTGGGAGTCCACCGCCGCCCGGGGAACGATCCAGCCCGCCTGGCTGGTGCCGACCAACCCGATCCGGCTCGGGTCGACATCGGTGCTGGCTCGCAAGGCGTTGACCGCGCCGACGGCGTCAGCGGTCAGGAGATTGAAGTGGCCGTAGTCCCCCGGACAGCACGCTCCTTGGGACTGTCCTCCGCCGCGTTTGTCGTAGGAGAAGAACCCCACCCCAGCCCGGGTGAACGCCCCGACCAGGTCCCCGTAGGAAAGGCGGTCGGTCTGTTCGCCCCCGAGGATCCAGATCACCGCGGGGTAAGGGCCGCTGCCCTCTGGGAGATACAGGGTGCCGGTGAGCGTCGCGCCCTCGCAGGTGAAATGGATGACGACCTCTTGATGGGTGCCGAGGTCGAGCGGCTGATCAAAGGAGACGGGTGGAGCCGAGCACTGGGCGGTGGTGGGGTCGTCGACGGACCGCTCGCATGCGCTCATCGCGAGCACCAGGGCTATCCACAGAAGGCTCGACCCGAAGACCGAACCGAGGCCGCGTCGCATCCCTGACCGACCCCACTGGGCGTCGTCCAGCACCGACAACACCGAATCGTCCCACCACCAGACGGGGAAGACAACGTGCTGGAGTGGCGCCTCGACCCAGCCAGCCCCCACCGGGTCCCCGAGGTCCAGGGTCACGGCCAGCCGATCGTGATCCTGTGCTCGGAGGGGTACACCTCCAACCTGGCCGCCGCCGTGCTCCAGGACCTAGGCCTGCACCGGGCGACCGACCTGATCGGCGGCTTCGAGGCCTGGGAAGCCGGTGGCCTTGCGGTCACGGCCGGTCCCGGGCGTTGACAGGGCCGGCCTTGCTCGGGCACCTTGTTGCGTCATGACCGGCGTTCGCCTCACCCGCAACCGCGCCCTGGACTATGGGCGTGTCGTTCGTTGCGCGTGTCCCGGGGCTCGGCGGTCATTCCGCGCAGCGTAGCGCGCACTTCGTCCCTCGACCGCCGGGCCGCCCGCACCGTCCCGCGAACGTTCGAGAGGAAACCGCACCGTGGCCGCTGCCAGTTCAACGCGCCCGCTCCTGCCCCCGCGAGGGGTCACCGTCTGGTTCACCGGCCTGCCGTCGGCCGGAAAGACGACCATCGCCAACCTGGTCGGCGAGCGGCTGGCCGAGCGCGGCCACCCCGTGGAGGTGCTGGACGGGGATGTGGTCCGCACCCACCTGTCCCGCGGGCTGGGGTTCTCCAAGGCCGACCGGGACGAGAACATCCGCCGCATCGGCTATGTCGCCGGGCTCCTGACCGGCCACGGGGTGACCGTACTGGTCTCGGCCATCTCGCCCTACCGCGCGGTCCGCGACGAGGTCCGCGCGGCCGTGGAGCGGGTCGGCGGCTTTGTCGAGGTCCACGTGGCCGCCGACCTGGCGACCTGCCAGGCCCGCGACGTCAAGGGCCTGTACGCCCGGCACGCCCGGGGCGAGCTGCGTGGTCTCACCGGGGTCGACGACCCGTACGAGCCACCGCTGGCTCCGGAGCTCATCCTGGACACCGCCGCCGAGCCGCCCGAGGCGTCGGCGGCCCAGGTGCTGGCCCTCCTCGAGCGCCAGTCGGTCCCGGCGCTGGCCGGGAGCCGATCATGACCGCGGTCCCGGGCGGCTCGGCGTGGCTGCCGGCACCGCACGGCGGGCGCCTGGCCGAGCGGCTGGTCCCCGCCGACCGGGCCGAGGCCCTGGCCGCCCAGGCGGCCCGGCTCCCGGCCGTGTCCCTGGACGGGCGCGCCCTGGCCGATCTGGAGTGCCTGGCCGTCGGGGCGTTCTCCCCCCTGGCCGGGTTCCTCGGCGAGGCCGACTACGCCAGGGTGGTCGAGCAGGGACGGCTTGGCGACGGGACGGTGTGGACGCTGCCGGTAGTGCTCCCGGCCCCGGCCGAGGTGCTGGCCTCCGGCCCGGACCGCCTCGCCCTGACCGACCAGGCCGGAACGGTGCTGGCGGTGGTCGACGTCGAGGAGGTCCACGACCCGGACCCGGCGACCGAGGCCAAGCTGGTGTTCGAGACCGACGACCCGGCCCACCCGGGGGTGGCGGCGACCCTGGCCCGCCGCGGTCCGCTGGTCGGAGGGGCGGTGCAGGTCCTACGGCTGCCCGCGACCCCGGCGGAGCTGGGCCCGCGGCTCACCCCGGCGCAGGTCCGGGCCGACGCGGTCGCCAGGGGCTGGCGGAGCATGGCCGGGTTCCAGACCCGCAACCCGGTCCACCGGGCGCATGAGTACCTGCACAAGGTGGCCCTGGAGCACCTCGACGGGCTGCTGCTGCACCCGCTGGTCGGGGAGACCAAGGACGACGACGTGCCCGCGGCGCTGCGCATGGCCTGCTACCGGGTCCTGCTGGAGGACTACTACCCGGCCGGGCGGGTGCTGCTGAGCGCGTTCCCGGCCGCGATGCGCTACGCCGGGCCCCGCGAGGCCGTGTTCCACGCCCTTGTCCGCAAGAACTATGGCTGCACCCACTTCATCGTCGGGCGCGACCACGCTGGGGTGGGCAGCTGGTATGGCACCTACGCCGCCCAGGAGGCGTTCGACGCCTACGGTCCCGGCGAGCTCGGCATCCAGCCGCTCCGGTACGAGCACGCCTTCTTCTGCCGCCGCTGCGAGGCCATGGCGACCAGCCGCACCTGCCCCCACCCGCCCTCGGCCCGGGTCCACCTGTCGGGCACGGCCGTGCGCGAGCTGCTCGGCCGCGGCGAGCTGCCCCCGCCCGAGTTCTCCCGGCCCGAGGTGGCCCGTCTGCTCGCCGACGGCTACCGGGCGCGACGGGATTGACCATGCGCTATCTCCGCAAGATCAAGGAGCTCAACCAGGTCGAGCAGTGGAAGCTCGAGCGCCATCCGCTGGACGTGCGCGACGCGGTCCTGGACCGCTACGCCCGGGAAGGCCCCGAGGCCATCAAGACCGTCCCCGGCGAGGTCGAGCGCCTGAAATGGGTGGGCCTGTACCCCCAGCGACAGGGCGGCGACGCGTTCATGCTCCGCATCAAGATCCCCGGCGGGCGCCTGAACGCCGCCCAGGCGCGAGCCATCGGCGAGATCGCCGAAACCTTCGCCCGCGGCCCGGCCCCCAACCCGGTGTTCGGCGACGCCTACCTCGACATCACCACCCGCCAGGACATCCAGCTCCACTGGATACGGATCGGCGCCGTCCCCGAGATCTGGGGCCGGCTGGAGGCGGTGGGGATGACCACCGTGCAGGCCTGCGGCGACTCGGCCCGCAACGTGCTCTGCTGCCCGGTGTCGGGCCTGGACGCCGACGAGGTGCTGGACGCCCACCCGGTCGCCCAGGCGGTCTCCGACTTCTTCACCGGCAACCGCGAGTACGCCAACCTGCCCCGCAAGTTCAAGCTGAGCGTCACCGGCTGCCGCGAGGACTGCGCCCAGGCCGAGATCAACGACATCGGGCTGTGGCCGGCCCGGCTGGAGGACGGCACGGTCGGTTTCAACGTGCTCGTCGGCGGCGGCCTCTCGGACGGGCCGCGGATGGCCTCCGACATCGACGTCTTCATCACCCCCGACCCCGACCGGGTGGTCGAGCTGTTCCGGGCCATCGCCCAGCTGTTCGGCGAGCTCGGCAACCGCGAGAACCGCGGGCTGGCCAGGATGCGCTACCTGGTCCAGGAGCTGGGCCCCGAGCGCTTCCGGGCCGAGCTGGCCACCCGGGCCGCGTTCCCGCTGGAGACGGCCGGTGAGGCCCTGACCCGCCGCTACCGCGGCGACCACCTCGGGGTCCACCCGCAGCGCCAGCCTGGCCTGCACTACGTCGGCCTCAACGTCACCGTCGGGCGCATGGCGGGCCAGAACCTGGTCGAGGCGGCCCGCCTGGCCGGTGAGTACGGCGACGGCGGGCTGCGGCTGGCCACCGACCAGAACCTGATCCTCACCGGCGTGCCCACCGAGCGGGTCGAGGCACTACTGGCCGAGTCGCTGCTGGCCACCCACTCGCCCAGCCCGGGCGCGTTCGAGCGGGGAGTGGTGGCCTGCACCGGCAACGAGTTCTGCCGCTTCGCGATCGTCGAGACCAAGGCCACGGCGGCCACCTGGGCCCGTGAGCTGGACCGCCGGCTCGGGCCCGAGGAGGCCGGCGACGGCATCGTGCGGATGCACTTCTCGGGCTGCCCGGCCTCCTGCGCCCAGCCCCAGATCGCCGACATCGGCTTCCGTGGCGAGACCGCCCACCGCGACGACCAGATTGTGGAGGCGGTCGATATCGGGCTCGGTGGCAGCCTCGGCACCGACGCCGCGTTCGTCGACTGGGTCGAGGGGGCCAGGCCGGTCGACGAGGTACCCGAGGCGCTGGCCGACCTGCTCACCCGCTACCGTGCCGAACGGCGCGACGGCGAGGCGTTCCACCAGTGGGCGCGGCGACTCCCGAACGCCGAGCTGCGAGCCACCCTCCAAGGAAGGCGGCCCTGACATGGCCGGATACAAGATCCGCGACGAGATGAACGGTATCGAGGAGGCTCCCGGCAAGCTCTGGTTCTGGGAGCTCGAGGAGGCCGTCATCGACGCCGACCGCTGCGTCCAGTGCGGGGCCTGTATCGCCGCCTGCCCCAGCGACTCCATTGGGATCGGCGCCGACGGGCTGCCCAAGCTGGTCAAGATGTGTACGGGCTGCTCGCTGTGCTGGGACTTCTGCCCCCGCGGGGGCCTGCGTCACGAGGCCACCTGGTCGCTGCCGGTGGCCGGCTCCGACGGCGTGGGGTGGAAGATCACGGGCGCCGCCGCGGCCGGCCAGGGCCTCGGACGGGTCAGCGAGACCTATTCGGCCAGGGTGCGGCCGCAGCTGCCGGGCGCCCAGGACGGCGGGGTGGTCAGCGCCCTGCTGATCGCGCTGCTGGAGGCCGGCGAGCTCGACGGCGCCCTGGTCGCCCGCGAGAGCCCGACCGAGCCCTGGAAGGGCGAGCCGTTTCTGGCCAGGACCCCGGAGCAGGTCATCGAGTGCGCCGGGAGCTTCTACAACCAGACCCTCGCCCTGGCCGCCCTCGACCTCACCGGCCACGACCTGCCGCCCCAGCCCCGCATCGCCGTGGTCGGCACCCCCTGCGAGGTCGAGGCGATCCGGGCCATGCAGGCCCGCCCCTGGACCTGGGGCGCCTCCGAGGTCAACGCGGTCGCCCTGACCATCGCCCTGCTGTGCACCAAGAGCTTCAACTACGAGAAGCTGATGGTCACCGAGGTCCAGCGCCGGCGGGGCATCCCCTTGGAGCAGGTGGGCAAGGTCGATGTGATCCACGGCCGGATGATCGTCGAGGACGTCGACGGGCAGGTCCTGGTCGACGAGCCGGTGCGCGACTTCCACGGGGCGGCGCTGAAGGGCTGCGACGAGTGCGCCGACTTCCTCGGCCACGCCGCCGACCTGTCCATCGGCAGCGTCGGCAGCGAGGACGGCTACTCGAGCGTGCTGGTCCGCACCCCGACCGGCCGGGTCGCCTTCGAGCGGGTCCGCGACCGCCTGGAGCTGCGCGACCTGGACCGGGAGGAGTCGCTCCACAAGCTCGACGCGCTCGACCGCAAGGTCGCCCTCCGCAGCCTCAAGCGACCGTTCGACCCGTCGGCGCCGCTGTTCATCGACTTCGCCGACCACGTCGACAACTACACCGGCAGCGACCGGGCCCCGGTGCCCCGCGACCGGTGAGCGCCGCGTCCGACCTCTCGCTCCCCGAGGAGCCGGTCGGGCTGCGCCAGCGCACCCGGACCCTGATCGACCAGGACCCGGAACACGGAGCGGCGGTCGTCGACGCCGGATCCTGGATCGCCGACCCCCTCTGGGAGCGATGGGGGCCGGCACTGGAACGGGCGGGCATGGACCGGGACCGCTTCCAGGAGATCGTCACCGGCTACCGCCGGGAGCTCTGGCTGTGGGTCATGGGCGAGCGCACCTGGGCCCAGTGCGCCGGCGGCCTCCTCGGCCGGGTCCAGCGCCGCCTCCCGGCCCGCCAGCGCACGCAACCGTAGCGATCTGAGCTGTGGTGCTGCGCGTTGTCATGCTCCGGCGCTAGGTGCTCACTTGGCGTGCGCCACCGCCCACTCGAGGGCGTAGTCGGCGACCTCTTCCCAGCCGTCGCGGGACGGCAGCAGGTGCGGGCCCTCGAACTCGACCACCTCGGTGACCGTGTTGGACTTGTAGTGCTTGGCGTTGGAGCGCTGCACCGAGGGCGGCATGAGGTGGTCGTGGGTGCCGGAGATGAACAGCAGCGGCGCCCGGTCGTCGTTGTCGTAGTTGACGAAGGTGTCCTGGTGGCCGGGTTCGAGGGTGGCGAGCGCGCTGCCCCACAGGACCCGCACCGAGGCGGGGATGTGGTAGCGCTCGTAGAGCTGCCGGGAGCGCTCCTCAGGGAAGGTGTTACAGAAGGCGTAGTGCCACTGCTCAAAGGTGAA
>JASLIH010000333.1 GCA_030152105.1 Actinomycetes bacterium | reverse complement strand
AGTCGGTCCGGGCCGAGATGACCTTCCACCTGGCCAGCGAGATCGACCAGGTCCTGGCCCACGCCCTCGCCCCCGAGGGTGAGGGTTCGGAGGCTCCCCAGGCCGCCTAGGCCCGGGTCTCCCGCGGCGACGGCTCCGACCTCTCGGTCGGAGCCGTTCGCGTCACTGGAGGTAGCCCTCGACGGTGCCTTCGGGCCGGACGTGGGCGGCGTCGGGGTCCTGGCCGGCGTCGCGGCGGGCCCGGCGCTGGCGCAGCAGGTCCCAGCACTGGTCGAGCTGGACCTCGACCTCGTGGAGGCGGGCCTGCTCGTGCTGGTCGAGGCCTTCGCCGCTGGCCTGACTCTCGAGGGTGTGCTCCTCTTCGACCAGGGCACCGATACGGTCGAGGACCTGCCTGTCGTCCATGGGCTCCTCCGGGGGTTGGGACGCTGCTCGCTCCCGGCGATGATGCCGCTGGAGCCCGCTCTACTGCATCTGCTGGTGTCAAGGGCCCGGGGCGGCTGCCTAGGATCGGGCATGCGAACCCGGTCCCTCCTCCTGGCCGCCCTGGTGGCGGCGCTGCTCCTGTCGGTCGCCGCCGTCCCGGCCGGGGCGGCCGGGCCTGCGACGCCGAGGACGTGGGGTGGCAACAGCTTCGGCGAGCTCGGCGACGGCACGACCGCCGGCCGGCTCTCGGCCGGGCCGGTGACCGGGCTCAGCGACGCCACCGAGCTGGCGGGCGGGCGCGAGCACGTGCTCGCCCTGCGGGCCGACGGCAGCGTCTGGACCTGGGGCTCGAACCAGTACGGGCAGCAGGGCGACGGCAGCACGGCCAACCGCCCGGCCCCTGGGCCGGTGGCGGGCCTGGCCGGGGCGGTCCAGGTGGCCGCCGGCCACTACCACAGCCTGGCCCTGCTCGGCGACGGCACGGTGCGCGCCTGGGGCATGAACTCCCAGAGCCAGCTGGGCGACGGCAGCCGGACCAGGCGGACCCGGCCGGTGCAGGTCCGCAACCTCACCGGGGTGACCCAGATCGCCGGGGCCCGCGGGCACAGCCTGGCCATCCGCAACGACGGCAGCCTCTGGGCCTGGGGCTACAACGCCTTCGGGGAGCTGGGCGACGGCACCACCGCGACCCGCAGCACCCCGGTCCGGGTGCCGTCGCTGACCGGAGTCACCCAGGTGGCCGGGGGCCGCGACCACAGCCTGGCCCTGCGGTCCGACGGGACCGTCTGGGCGTTCGGGCACAACACCTACGGCCAGCTCGGCGACGGCACCACCGGCCACCGGTCGACCCCGGTCCGGGTCGGCAGCCTCACCGGGGTGGTGGCGGTCGCCGCCGGGGCCTACCACAGCCTGGCCCTACGGTCCGACGGGACCGTCTGGGCCTGGGGCCGCAACAACCTCGGCCAGCTCGGCAACGGCGCCCTCGCCAACCGCTCCAGCCCGGTCCGGGTCGGCAGCCTCACCGGCGCCCAGCGCATCTCGGGCGGTCGCGACCATGGCCTGGCCGTGCTCGCCGACGGCACCGTCCGGGCCTGGGGGGCCAACACCTACGGCCAGCTGGGCGACGGCACCACCACCCGGCGGACCTCCCCGGTGACGGTCCCCAACCTCACCGGCGTGGAGCTGGTCGCCGCCGGCCGCGCCTACAGCGCCGCCCTCTAGCCGGCCCCGGGGCGGCCCCGGGCCGACTCGATGATCCGGCGCAGGCTGGAGGGCCGCCAGGGGGCGCGGGCCGGCCGGTCGCCGAACAGGCCCGGGGCGGCCGCGGCCAGCTCCTCGGGCGTCCAGCGGCGGGGCAGCTCCTGGCTGGCGACCACGTGCCAGCCCTCGTACAGCTCGACCAGGCCGCCGGTGATCCCGAGCACCTGGCCGGAGACCTCGGCGGCGGCGTCCGACAGCAGCCACACCACCACCGGGGCGACGTTGGCCGGGTCGAGCGGGTCGAACTCGCCCTCGAAGTCGAGCTGGCCGAAGGCGCCCTCGGTCATCCTGGTCCGCGCCCCGGGGGCGACCGCGTTCACCCGCACGTCGTAGCGGGCCAGCTCCAGCGCGCAGATGACGGTGAAGGCGGCCACCCCGGCCTTGGCCGCGCCGTAGTTGGACTGGCCCAGGTTGCCGAGGATGCCCGAGGTCGAGGTGGTGTTGACGATCGCCCCCGGCCGCCCCTCGGCCTTCCAGAAGGCGGCGGCGTGCCGGGTCATGGCGAAGGTGGCGCCCAGGTTCACCCGGAGCACGAGGTCGAACTCGTCGGGCGACATGTTGAAGACCATCCGGTCGCGGACCACCCCGGCGTTGTTGACCACGCCGTCCAGCCTCCCGAAGGTCTCGACGGCCGCGGCCACCAGCCGCCCGGCGGCCTCGAAGTCGGCCACGTCGTGCTCCAGGGCCAGCGCCCTGCCCCCCTCGGCGGCGATCGCGGCCGCCGTCGCGGCCGCCCCGGCCAGGTCGTCGGCCACCACCGCGGCCCCCGCCCTGGCGCAGGCCAGCGCCTCCTCGCGCCCGATCCCCTGCCCGGCCCCGGTGACGACCACCACCTTGCCGTCCAGCGCTCCCATGCGCGCGCTCCTCCCCGATCGGTCGTTGCCGGCCCACGGCGTGCCATCATCGTCGATCATGAGGCTGGCCGTGCTGTCCGACACCCACGCGCCGCGGTACTGGAAGGCCTGCCCGGCCGAGGTGGCCCGGCGCCTGGCCGGGGCCGACCTGATCCTGCACGCCGGGGACGTCTGCCGGGCCGGGGTGCTGGAGGAGCTGGCCGCCTTCGCCCCGGTCCGGGCCGTGCTCGGCAACAACGACACCCCCGACGTCGCCGCCTGGGGGGCGCCCGAGACCCTGGAACTGGACCTGGACGGCCTCGCCGTGGCCATGGTGCACGACGCCGGCCCGGCCCAGGGGCGGACCGAGCGGCTGCGCCGGCGGTTCCCAGGAGCCGAGCTGGTGGTGTTCGGGCACTCCCACATCCCGCTCGATCAGGCGGGCGACGGGGTGCGGATCTTCAACCCGGGGTCGCCGACCGACCGGCGCCGCCAGCCGCGGGGCACGATGGGCCTGCTCCGGGTCGAGGGCGGGCGGCTGCTGGAGGCCGAGATCGTCCCGGTCACCTAGATCGAGGAGTCAGCGCGCGACGAGCGGACGAGCGCGACGCCGTGGCCTACCCTCAACGCCCGGCCTCCCCCGATTGCACCGGACTTTGAAGGGTCCCCCGGAGCCCACGACGTCGCGTCTCCCGTACTTGTTCCAGGCGCCGTGAGCGGGCGAAACGATACGGGTCACCGGGCAAGTTCACAATCGTACGTACCGAGCAGTACGACAGGATCGAACCTTGCTAGGTAGAACAACTGATTCAGTAGTTTTGCAGGAGCGGGGTAGTCTCCCCCGGGGACAACAGAAAGTCCTCAACCGGGACGACAACCGTAAAGGGGTGTCGAGCGATGAGCCGGACCAGCAGGCCGACATATCTGCGGACCTCCGAGGTAGCCGGTCTTCTCCACGTGTCGCCGAAGACCGTGTCCCGGTGGGCCCAGGAAGGCAAGCTTCCCTTCCTGCGGACCTTGGGGGGCCACCGGCGCTATCCGGACAATGAAATCCGCGCCCTGGCGGATGAGCTGCGGATGTGGCCGACGATGGAAGAGCCTCGTCGGGCCGAGTCCCAGTAAGGCTTCCGAGGGCCGAGCCCACCCGGCTCGGCCCTCCGTCGCCTCCCGCCTAGCCGGCGGGCGGGGCACTCAGCGCCTTCTCGAGCAGGATGCGGGTGCCGTTCAGGCCGGAGTCGACCACCACCCGGTCCATCAGCGCATGCATGATGAAGAGGCCGCGGCCGCGGTTCTGTGAGGGATGGGCGCGCCGCGACATGGCCGTGCGCGAGCTCTCGAACCCCGGCCCCCGGTCGGTGACCGAGAACGAGAACTTCCCGCCGGTCATCGCCCAGCGGATCACCATCACCGAGTCCTGCTGGCCCCACGCCCCGTGGACGACGGCGTTGGTGACGGCCTCGCCGGCGGCCAGCAGGATGGCGTCGGCGACCTCCTCGGGGACGTCCCAGCGTTCCAGGTCGCGGTGGAGCAGGGCCCGCACCGTGGGCACCGAGTCGCTACGGCATGGCAGCAGCAGGTGCGCCGTTGGGCGCCCCAGCCGGCCGTGCGTCGCTTCCTCCACCCCCTCTGAATACAACGAGTGGCGGCAGTCAGTCCAACCGGGCGGTCACGCCGGCCACCTCGCGCTGGCCCTCGGGGCAGCGTTTGAGCAGGTCGCAGCCGGTGCACCAGGGCCCGGTGCGGGGCAGGTACGCCTGGTCGGCCCGGAGGGTGGCGGCCGTGCCGAGCACGTCGTCCAGGCGCTGGCGCAGCACCTCGGGGGGCCGTTCGGTGACCACCCGGGTGCCGGCGACCACGTAGTCCAGCACCATCCGGGTCACCGGCCGGCCGAGGCGGCGCTCGACCAGCGCGGCGTAGATGGTCAGGGCCTCGTCGGTGTCGGCCGACTCCTGGCTGACCGGCCGCCGGCCGGTCTTGTAGTCGACCACGACCAGGCCGCGGCCGCCGGCGGGGTCGGCGTCGAGCCGGTCCAGGCGCCCCTTGAGCACGATGTCGCCCCAGGCGGCCTGCAGGCCGAGCTCGGTGGCGTGCGGGACGACGCTGGTGTCGGTCCGCCCGTACCAGGCCCGCAGGGCCTCGGCCCCCCGCTCCCGCTCGCGCTGCTGCTGCTCCCGGTCGCCCGAGCCGTCGCGGACCCAAAGGCGCTTGAACAGCTCCAGCAGCATGCGCAGGCTGCGGCGGCCCACCGGGAGGCGGTAGAACTCGCGGAGGGCGGCGTGGATGCTGGTCCCGAACGCCTGCGGGGCGCTGGAGCGCGACATGCGCCAGAGCCCGTCCACGTACAGGAACCGGTACAGGCGCGGGCAGAGCCGGTAGCGCTCGAGGGCCGACGGGCTCAGGAACGTCACCCGCTCCAGGTCGATGCCTGGCAGGCTTTGCTGTTCTGCGCCATTCATCCTCCGAGGCTACGCCCCGCCTGCCACACTCGGTTATCCTTCCAGGTCCGAGATCGGCAGGGCGAAAGGTGGGGCAGGTCGTGGACGGCACGGGGGGGCGGCGGTCCAGCGTGGGCGAGGCGCGCGTCCCCGGCCCGCCGGCACCGCCGGAGGGCCGCCCCGCGTGACCCGGCTCCCGCCACGCCCCCGGGTGCTGCTGGCCGACGACCACACCCGGCTCCGGGAGGCGCTGCGGACCTGCTCGAGGAGACCGGCTCGAGGTCGTGGGCGAGAGCGGCGACGGGGCGGACGCGGTGGCCATGGCCAGGCAGCTCGAGCCCGACATCGTCGTCATCGACCTGCGCATGCCGGTGCTCAACGGCCTGGACGCGACCCGGCTCATCAAGGACGGCCGGTCCGCGACCCAGGTGGTCGTGCTGAGCGCCTTCGAGAGCCCCGAGCTGGAGCGCCAGGCCAGGGAGGCCGGGGCGTTCGCCTACCTGGACAAGGGGACGATGGCCCGCCGGGTCCACCGGGTCCTGCTGGGCGCGGCCGTGCAGGCGGTGCTGGCCACCAACCTCGGCCCGCTGGGCCGGGAGACCGGGGCGGGCTAGTCGAGGACCAGGGCGGCCACCCCGAAGCTGGCGAAGAAGCTGACCACCCCGGCCACGATGGCGGCCAGGCCAAGGGACTGGTCGCCCTTGGAGCGGGCGATCCCGCCGCACACGACCCCGACCAGGCCCCCGATCGGGAACATGATCAGCCCAAGGCCGGCCAGGACCAGGCCAGCGACCGCCCACGGGCGCCCGGGGCTGGTGCTGACGTCAGCCACCGGCCGCCTTCAGCTGGGCTCTGACCTGGTCAAGGTAGGCCTTGCGGTAGCGCCTGATGTCGTCGGGCGCCTCCAGCAGCTGCGCCGACTCGGCCTCTGCCCAGCGGTCGATCTCGTCCAGCATGTCCTCGAGCTGGTCGCAGGCGTGCAGAGCGGCCGGGACCAGCTCGTCGGGCAGGCTGTAGCGCACCGAGAAGCTGGGCTCCTTGGCCAGGTAGGCCTGGTCGGCGACATCGTCGACGGGGCTGCGGGGGAACTGGCCGCTGAGCTGCTCGATCAGCTCCTCGAGCCGGGCCGGGGCGGCCTCCGGGGCCAGCGCCAGCAGCTGCGCCTCACGGCGCACCGCCTCGTAGTGGTCCCTGCTCCTGATGTGCAGCGCCGGGTCGAACGGCCCAACCTCGAGCTCCATGCCCGAAGCATACGATGTGGCAGCCCGTGCGCGCCCGGCCCGGTGCTAGGCGCGGGCGAGCAGGCGGTCGACGGCCGCGTCGGGGGTGCGCTCGCTGCCCAGACGGTAGCCGTAGAGGGCGCCGTGGCAGTCCGAGGCCCCGGTCGTCTCCAGGCCCAGCTCGGCGGCCAGGGCCCGCCAGCGGGCCCGGTCGCGCGGCGGCTGGTCGGGGTGGTCGACCTCCAGGCCGTCGAGCCCGGCGGCGGCCATGGCCCGGATGACCGGCTCGGGGACGGGCGCGGCGCCGGCGTGGACCGAGGGGTGGGCCAGCACCGCCACCCCGCCGGCCCCGTGGATCAGCTCGACCGCCTCGGTCGGGGTGACGGCGTCCTTGGCCACATAGGCACGGCCGCCGGTGCCGATCCAGTCCTGGCTGAAGGCGTCGCCCAGCTCGTCGACCACCCCCGCCTCGACCATGGCCCTGGCCACGTGCGGACGCCCGAGGGCGCCGCCGCCGGCCAGCTCCCTGACCCGGTCGAAGTCGACCGGGGCGCCCAGCTCGCGCAGCCGCTCCACCATCCGGCGGGTCCGGCCGACCCGGCCTTCGAGGATCCAGGCCCGCTTGGCCGCGAACACCGGCTCGCCCGGGTCGAAGCCGTAGGCAAGGACGTGCACCGGGTTGGCGTCGTGCTCGGCCGACAGCTCGCAGCCGAGCAGGACGGTCAGCCCGGTGCCGCTGGCCGCGGCCCTGGCCCGCTCGACCCCGCCGGTGTTGTCGTGATCGGTGAGGGCGATCCCGGTCAGGCCACGGGTGGCGGCCAGCTCGACCACCTGCTCGGGGTCGAGGGTGCCGTCCGAGAAGGTCGAGTGGGTGTGCAGGTCGAACCCGGGCATGGCACGACGATAGCGCAGCCCGGCCGCGCCCCCGGCCGACCCTCTCTCCCGTACCGATCGGGTAACAGCCCTCGAGGCGGGCCACCACGCCTCCGATATTCCTGGCAGACTGCCTGCGTCGTACTGACGAGGAGGCTGCTCGCCCGATGTCGCTGCTGATGCTCGCCGTTGTCGCGTTGTTCCCGGTCCTGCTGCTCGCCCTGCTGCTGATCACCTCCGGTCTGGAGGGGCGGGTGGTTGGCGACTCCACGCCCGGGGTCGGCGCCGGCGACGGGCCGGGCACGCGCGACTAGCTCCCCTCAGGCCGGCAGTTTGGGCGGCCGGGCCCAGTGGTAGAGAGGTTCCTGCCATGCCAGCCCGCCAGCGGCCCCCGAGCGCGGCCCGCGACCTGATCCCCGCGCAGCCCGATCTGGGCGAGCTGCGGGCGGCCGCGGCCGGCTGCACGGCCTGCGACCTGTACCGCGACGCCACCCAGACGGTCTTCGGCGACGGCTCCCCCGGCGCCGAGGTGATGCTGGTCGGTGAGCAGCCCGGCGACGGCGAGGACCGGGCCGGGCGCCCGTTCGTCGGCCCTGCCGGGCGGGTGCTGGACCAGGCCCTGGCCGAGGCCGGCATCGACCGTGAGCTGGCCTATGTGACCAACGTGGTCAAGCACTTCAAGTTCGAGCGCCGGGGCAAGCTCCGCATCCACAAGAAGCCCAACGCCGAGCAGGTCCACGCCTGCTCCCCCTGGCTCGAGGCCGAGCTCCGGGTGGTCCAGCCCCGGGCGCTGGTCCTGCTGGGCGCGACCGCCGCCCAGGCGCTGCTGGGCAGCTCGTTCCGGGTCAGCCGCGAGCGCGGCCAGTTCCTGGAGTCCGACCTCGCCCCCCGGGTCCTGGCCACCGTCCACCCCTCCTCCATCCTCCGCGCCCCCGACGAGGAGGCCCGCGCCCTCGCCTACAAGGGCTTCGTGGCCGACCTGTCCGTGGTCGCCGAGGAGCTTCGCGAGCCGGCTTCCGGGTAGCATCGCGCTCCAGGTGGGAGCGTGAGGGAGGGCGATGGAGCCCGAGGAGCTGACCGAGCTGGCCCTCGCCGCGGCGGTCGAGGCCGGGGCCGGCTACGCGGACGTCCGGTGGGTGCGGGAGGAGACCGAGGGGCTGACCGTCACCGACGACCGGGTCGACGACCTGGAGGCCGAGGACTCCAGCGGGCTCGGGGTCAGGGTGCTGGTGGACGGGCGCTGGGGGTTCGCGGCCAGCGCCGTGCTCGACCCGGGACGGGCCGGCGACCTGGCCCGGCGGGCGGTCGAGGTGGCCAGGGCGTCGGCGGCCGTCGGAGGCGAGCCGGTGGCTCTGGCCCCGGCCGAGCCGGCGGTGGCCGGCTGGGCGACCCCGGTGGCCCGCGACCCGTTCGCCGTCCCTCTGGCCGAGCGGGTGGAGCTGCTGCTGACCGCCTGCGACGCCCAGCGGTCGGTGGCCGGGCTGGCCCATGCCAAGGCGACCGTCGACCTGTGGCGGCGGCGGACCGTGCTCTGGTCCAGCGAGGGCGCCCGCCTCGACCAGACGGTCACCCAGACCGGGGCCGGGATCGAGGCGGTGGCGGTCGGCGACGGCGACCTCCAGCAGCGCAGCTGGCCGAACTCGTTCCGGGGCCAGTACCAGGCCGGCGGGTGGGAGGTGGTCGAGGCCGCCGAGCTGGTCGCCAACGCCCCCCGGGTGGCCGCCGAGGCGGTCCAGCTGCTGGCCGCGCCCCAGCTCCCCGAGCGGGTGACCACGGTGATCCTCGACGGCCAGCAGCTCTCGCTCCAGGTCCACGAGTCGGTCGGGCACCCACTGGAGCTGGACCGGATCCTTGGCATGGAGGCCGCCTACGCCGGCACCTCGTTCGTCACCCCCGGCGACCTGGGGCGGCTCCGCTACGGCTCGCCGGCCATGTCGGTCACGGCCGACGCGACCACCCCGGGCGGGCTCGGCACCTTCGGCTTCGACGACGAGGGCGTCCCCGCCCAGCGGTCGCCGCTGGTCGTCGACGGCGTGGTCGCCGGCTTCCTGACCAGCCGGGAGACGGCGGCCGACGGGACCGGGTCGAGCGGGGCGATGCGGGCCGACGGCTGGGGCAGCATGCCCCTGATCCGCATGACCAACGTGCACCTGGAGCCCGGGCAGGGCACGCTCGGCGAGCTCGTCGCCGACACCCCCGACGGCCTGCTGCTGAGCCTCAACCGGTCGTGGTCGATCGACGACCGGCGGGTCAACTTCCAGTTCGGGGTCGAGGCGGCCTGGGAGATCAAGGGCGGCCGCCTCGGCCGGCTGTACCGCAACGCCAGCTACGACGGCCGCACGACCGACTTCTGGGGCTCGCTGGACGCCGTCTGCGGCCCTGAGGCATGGGTCGTGTGGGGCGTGCCCAACTGTGGCAAGGGCCAGCCCTTCCAGAACGCCCGGGTCGGCCACGGCGCCGCCCCGGCCCGGTTCCGCAACGTCCACGTGGGAGTCCGGGGGCCTCATGGCTAGGCCCGAACGGCTGCTGGAGATTGCCGAGGAGGCCATCGGGGCCGGCGGCGTCGACGACGCCGAGGCCCTGGTCTACCGGCAGGCCGGGGGGCTGACCCGGTTCGCCTCCAGCCGCATCCACCAGTCGGCCTGGCGCGAGGACCTCTGGGTCCGGGTCAGGGCGGTGGTCGACGGCAACCGGGTCGGCACGGCCACCGTGCACTCCGCCGACCCCGAGACGGTGCGGGCCACCGCCAGGCGGGCCGCCGCGGTGGCCAGGGCGATGCCGCCCGACCCGGGCTATCCCGGCATGCCCGGCCCGGCCACCTACCCGGCGGCCGGGCGCCACGACCAGGCCACCGCCGCCGCCGACCCGGCCACCCGGGCCGGGCTGGTCGCCGGGGTGATCGGCCGGCTCCCGGCCGGGGTCGCCGCCGCCGGGGCGTGCGAGACCCGCGAGCTGGAGATCGCCCTGGCCAACACCCGCGGGGTGCGGGCCGCCGGGGCGACCACCGCGGCCAGCTTCTCGATCCTGGCCGACGCCGGGTCGGGCACCGGCTGGGCCGAGGGGACCGAGCCGGCCCTGGCCGACCTGGACGTCGCCGCCCTCGGGGAGCGGGCCGCCCGCAAGGCGATGGACAGCCGCGACCCGCGCGACCTCGCCCCCGGCTCCTACCCGGTGGTGCTGGAGCCCAACGCGGCCTCGGTCCTGGTCCAGTGGCTGGGCTGGCTCGGGTTCGGGGCCAAGGCCTACGACGAGGGCCGCAGCTTCCTGGTCGGCCGGCTCGGCCGGCGGGTCTGCTCGCCGCTGGTCACGATCGTCGACGACGCCACCGCCGCCGACACCATCGGTGTCGGCTTCGACTTCGAGGGCGTCCCCAAGCGCCGGGTGACCCTGATCGACCGGGGCGTCGCGGCCAGCCTGGTCTACGACTTCCGGGCCGCCGCCGGCCATGGGGTCGAGCCCACCGGCCACGGCCTCCCGGCCCCCTCGGCCGAGGGCGCGCTGCCCATGCACCTGGCCATGCTGCCCGGCCAGACCCCCCTGGCCGAGCTGGTCGCCGGGCTGGAGCGGGGCCTGCTGGTGACCCGGTTCCACTACACCAACCTGGTCAACCTGATGGGCACCACGATCACCGGCATGACCAGGGACGGCACCTTCTGGGTGGAGGACGGCCGGGTGGTCGGGGCGGTCCGCAACCTCCGCTTCACCCAGTCGATCCTTGACGCCCTGGCCTCGGTGCGGGCCGTCGGGGCCGAGACCGAGATGGCCGCCGAGGACGGCTACGGCGCCGCCCGCGCCCCCGCCCTGGCCATCGACCGGTTCGCCTTCTCCAGCGCGACCACCTTCTAGCGCCGCCTAGGCCCCGGCGTGGGACGATGGGGCCATGGACGAGGTGCCGTCGTCGCCGGTGGTGGCGGTCGGGCTGGTCGCCCGGGACCGCGCCGGGCGGCTCCTGCTGGTCGAGCGGGGCAACCCGCCCCACAAGGGGCGCTGGTCGCTCCCGGGCGGGCGGGTCGAGGGAGGCGAGACCATCGCCGTGGCCGCCGCCCGTGAGCTGGCCGAGGAGACCGGCCTCGAGGCGACCGTCGGCGAGATCGCCGGGGTCGTGGAGCGGATCGGCGAGGGCTTCCACTACCTGATCGTCGACCTCTGGGCCGAGCTGCCCGACGACGCCGTGCCGGTGGCCGCCAGCGACGCCGCCGACGCCCGGCTGGTCGGCCTCGATCAGCTGCCCGCCTATCCCCTGTCCCCCGGCCTGGCCGGGTTCCTGGCCGGCATCGGCTGCTGGCCCGACGGGACGCCGGTCCCCGACGACCTTCCTGTGCCACCTCCCCGGTAGGCTGGGCGTATGCCTGAGCTGCCCGAGGTCGAGTCGGTCCGCCGGCAGCTCGAGCCGGAGCTGTCCGGCCGCCGGGTGCTGGCCGTCTGGGCCGACACCCAGCGGCGCTTCCACGCCCCCGGCCTGCTCCTGGGTCGGACCGTCGAGGGGGTCGGCCGCCGGGGCAAGTTCCTGCTCTGCCCCCTCGACCAGGGTCTGGAGCTGATCCTGCACCTGGGCATGACCGGCGTGCTCCACTTCGGCGCCCCCGACGCCTACGCCAGGGCCCGGATCACCCTGGACGACGGCCGCGAGCTGGTGTTCCGGGACGTCCGCCGCTTCGGCGGCCTGGCCGTCGTCGAGGCCGGCGCCTACGGGTCGCTGCCGACCCTGGCCCGGCTCGGCCCCGAGCCGCTCTCCGACGAGTTCGACCCCCGCCGCTTCGCCCGCGACCTGGCCGCCACCCGAGCCGCGGTCAAGCCGTACCTGCTCAGCCAGCGCCCGGTGGCCGGGGTCGGCAACATCTACGCCGACGAGGCCCTGTGGCTGTCCCGCATCCACCCCGCCTCCCGGAGAGTCGGCCCCAGACGGGCCCTGGCCCTCCACGGCGCCATCCGCCGGGTCCTGACCGAGGCCATCGCCCGCGAAGGCACCACCTTCCGCGACTACCGCATGGTCAACGGCGAGAGCGGCCGCAACGCCGACTTCCTGATCGCCTACGGCCAGTCCGGCCGCCCCTGCCCCCGCTGCGCCACCCCCCTCCGCAAGGTCGTCCTTGGCGGCCGCGGCACCACGTTCTGCCCCGCCTGCCAGCGCCGGTAGGTCGTTCGGGCGGGCCCCCATGTGGTCGCTGGCTCGGTCGCCGGGGGCGTTCGGGTCCCATGCAGTTGCCTGGCACGGTGGGTCGGGAGTCGTTCGGGGCCCATGCAGGGTTGTCTGGAACGGGTGTCTAGGGGTCTCTTGGGTCCCGCATGCGCCTGGCAGGCGAGGTACCCACAACCGACCGGACCCGCCACGATCCGGCTCGGCGCACCGGTCCAGGTGAACTTGTCCCCAGATTTGGGTTTGGTGCTTGTGTTGGGGTGGAGGGCTGATAGGTTGCCGCTATGGACTCGAACACATATTCGACCGGCCCGTCATTCGAAGCACCGGACGGGCTGGCGGCGCTGACGGTGGCCGTGGACGGGCTGGCCGCCCAGGACCTGGACGGGCTGGCTGACACGGTCCGGGCCGAGCGGGTCCTGGTCCTGCGGCGGTTGGTGGACCGCCTGGAAGGCCAATGGCTCAGAGAACTCGCCGCCGTGGACGCCCGCGGCGCCGCCGGGGCCGAGCAGGACCAGCAGCTGGGCTCGACCGCCGCCTGGCTGCGGGCCCGGCTGCGTCTGGGTGCCGGGCCGCCGCCAGCTCGGTCCGGACCGCCCGAGCCCTGTTCGGTGGCCCTCTGGCGGCCACCGCCCAGGCCCTGACCGACGGAACGATCTCGGCCACCCACGCCAAGGTGCTGACCCATGGCACCCACGGCCTACCCGACCACATCACCGTCGAGGTGGAACCGGTCCTGGTCGAGGCGGCCGGTCGGCTGGACCCACCCCGGCTGCGGCGCGTCCTGGGGCATCTGCGACTGGTTGCCGACCCCGACGGCAGCGACACCCAGGCCGAGCGGCGCCACCAGCGCCGGGGGGTGTGGCTTGCCCCGACCTGGGAAGGGATGGTCGCCATCGACGGGCTCCTGGAGCCCGAAGCCGGCCAGAGCCTGCTGGCCGCCCTGGAACCACTCGCCCGCCCAGCAAGCGCCGATGACCGCCGCAGCGGCAGCCAACGCAACGCCGACGCCCTGGCCGAGCTGGCCCGCCGCGCCCTGGAAGCAGGACACCTCCCCCGGGTCGGCGGGGCCCGACCCCAGCTGACGGTGACCGTGGACCTGGACAGCCTCCTCGGCCACCCCGGCGCCCTGGGCGGCGAGGTCGGTGGGGCCGGGCCCCTGGACCCGCAGGCGTGCCAGCGGCTGGCCTGTGACGCTGCGGTGACCCGGGTCCTGGTCACCCGCCACCCCACCAGCCCCCGCAGCCCCAACGACCCCTCCCACCGACACGAACGGCCACCAACCCAAGACCCGAACGCCGACCACCGACCCCCGACCCGGGAACCCAACGCCGACCACCGACCCCCGACCCGGGAGCCGAGCACCGACCCACTACCCCCGACCCGACTCCCAGGCACCGGGAACCAGCCGGCGGCCCAGAACCCGAGCGGTCCCCAAGGGCTGACCGGCCGGCTGCGGGCCGCCCTGGCCCTGTTGCCACCGGCGCTGGGTGGGGCACCGACCCAGCCGTTGGAGGTCGGCCGGACCAGCCGGGTCGTCCAGCCCGCCCAACGCAACGCCCTGGCCGTCCGCGACGGCGGCTGTGTCTTCCCCAACTGTGACCGCCCCCTGGCCTGGTGCGAAGCCCACCACCTGCGCCACTGGCTCCACGGCGGCCCCACCGACCTGGCCAACCTGGCCCTGTTGTGCCGGGTCCACCACCGGGCCGTCCACGAAGGTGGCTGGCGGCTGGCCCGCGGCCCCGACGGTCGCCTCACCGCCACCCCGCCCCACCGGGCCCACCGAAGACACCGGGTCGCGGCCTAACCCGGGCGACACCCCACCGCCGCCCAAACCGACCGGCAGGCGGACGCTATGTCGGCCGGTGGCAGACGGCCTCGATGTTGTTGCCGTCTGGGTCCAGGACGAAGGCGCCGTAGTAGTGCTGGTGGTAGTGGGGGCGCAGGCCGGGCGGACCGTTGTCGTGGCCCCCGGCCGCCAGTCCGGCGGTATGGAACGCTCGCACGGTGACTTGGTCTGAGCTGGCGATGGCGATATGGGTGGGCCCGCTCAGCGGCCGGTTGACGTGGATCCACAAGTCCGGCTTGCCGTTGCGGCCGAAGCCCGCCGAGCCGTCGCGCTCCATCAGCAGCTGGTAGCCAAGCGGACGCAGCGCCTGCTGGTAGAACGCCTTGCTCTGTTCCAGGTCGCTGACTCCCAAGCCAAC
Organism: Actinomycetes bacterium; assembly: GCA_030152105.1. The sequence goes on along the minus strand of JASLIH010000333.1, from coordinate 709 downwards.
GTGGTCGATCACTGGCCGCTCTCCTTGTCGCGGTGCTGACCTGTGGCTGGCCAGCATAGGACGGGACCGGGGCCGGGTCGTGGAGGGAGGGAACCGCCAGCGCCATGGTTGGCCATGGGTGTGGGGCTGCGGGCTGGAGTTGGAGTTGGACCACCCGACCGGCAGGATCAGGCTGTGCCAACCCTCGCCCCGCGCCCCGACCCACCGTGCCAGGCAGTGCATGGGGCCCAAGAGCTCCTGGTCCCAAACCCGAACCCGCGCCGGGCTGCTCGGCACTGCCGCGGCACCCGCTCAGCTCGTACCCTGGCGGCCCCAGAACAGGATGCGCTTGAACGGATAGGGGTACGGCCGGGTGTCCTCCAGGCGGGGGAGCAGGCGCTCGCGGTAGGTGGTCAGGAACTCGCTGAACAGCGCCTCGGGCATGCGGGCCTGGTAGTCGGTGAGCAGGGTGCCCCTGACCCACTCGACCACGTCGTCGCGGGCCGTCAGGTGGTGCAGGTACACCTGGAGCCGGACGTGCTGGTCGGGCAGGCCGAGGCGGTCGAGGAGCAGCGCGTACCACTCCGGATCCCGCACCGGCGACTCGCGGTGGTAGCCCGCCAGGGCCGTCCGGAACGGCTCGGCGCCGGCGACCTCGGCCGCGACCACGTGCGACGGGTGGTCGTGGTTGGCCGGCATTTGCACGGCCACCTGCCCGCCAGGGTTGAGG
>JASLIH010000224.1 GCA_030152105.1 Actinomycetes bacterium | reverse complement strand
GAGCACCAGGCTGAGCCATGCGGCGGCCTCCAGCGCGATCAAGCGCGCCCGTCGCGTTGGGCCGACCGCCCCGACATAGCCGCGGGCGGAGACGGCCACCAGCAGCCCGGCCAGCACGATGGTGGCGCCCGCACTTCGCCAGATCGGGGTGATGACCGCCGCGGCGTAGCCGACCGCGACGGCTCCTCGGACGAGTCGCGACCCTGGCCTTCCGGATGGGTAGGCGAGTACCAGCTGGGCCAGGGGCCCGCGATGCAGATATACCGCGTGCGCCGCCACCCAGGCCACCGCCGCCACTCCGACACCGGCGAAGTTCCCCAAGAACCAGGTGAAGCCGGTCGCCGCCATCAGCGGGCCGGTACGGCTCTCCGGCCGCCGAGCCCAGGCGACCAGCCCGCAGCCGATGAAGGTCCAGCCGACGGCCAGATCGGGGATCCAGTGGCGCGGATCGCCCCAGCCGAACCCGACCCGCTCGGCGGTCAGGCCGAGCACCACGCCGGCCAGCAGGACCAGGCCACGCCGCCGCACCGTCGCCCTCAGCCGATCAAGGCGGCGAGCGCCTCCCCCGACAGCCCGCTCTTGGCGATGAACCCCCGCACCGGCGTGTCACGGAGGCGGGGCCCATAGGCGGCCGCGTCACGGCTGGAGATCAGCACCACCGCGGGGGGATCTGGTGCCGCGGCGAGCTGCTCGGCCACCGTGAGGCCGTCGAGATCCGGCAGCTGGATGTCGAGCAGGACGATCTGGGGCCGCATGATGGCGACTGCCTCCACCGCCTCCGCCCCGTCGGTCGCCTCACCGATGACCTCGAAGCCCTCGGCCTGGAGCAACGCCCGCGCGGAGGCTCGGAAGGCGGCATGGTCATCGACGATGAGCACGGTTGGACGCATAGGGGCTGATCGTCCCACATGCCACCCGGGCACACACTGTGGCCAGCACCAATCTCGCGCTGGGAACCTGTCGGCCGCATTTCAGCATCGCTGACCCGGCGCCGGCGGTCGTTTCAGCTTTGTCGAGGACTGTGGCCAGCCGCAACCACATCCTGAAGCCACCTCGGATGTTCCGGCCTGCAGACGGGCTGAAGCTCTCAGCTGAGCCAGCCGTCGAATCCCCAGCCAACTGGGAGGAGAATCACATGAGGCATCTGTTGAAGTGGCTCATTGTCAGTGTCGTATGTGCCGGTATGGCGATCCCAGCGGCGCCTGCCCAGGCGAAGGTACCGGGTCCGAACGGCCAGATCGTGTTTCAACGCATCGACCGCAAGCTGGGCGGCACGGCGATCTACGGGATGAACCCTGACGGAAGCCACCTGCGGCGGCTATTCGCCCGTGGCGCCGAATTCCCCCACTGGTCACCGGATGGCAGGAAGGTTTCAATCTTCTGCTGCGACGACGGCATGGCCGCCCACATCATCGACGCCGACACCGATAGCTTCCGCGAGCTCGCGCCGCCAGACCCCACCCTCGAAGTCCACTGCGGCCTCTGGTCCCCAGATGCGCAGCGGATGGCCTGCGAGAGCTACGGCATCACCGATCCGGGACGCAACGGCATCTATTCCATCCGCACCTCCGACGGAGGCGGCCTTAGGCGGATGACGACGAACCCCGGTGGGTCGGACACGCCAGGCGACTACTCGCCCGACGGAAAGCGCCTGGTGTTTGTCCGCCAGGATCCGACAGGTCGGGTGGGCCTCTTCGTGACCAAGATTGACGGCAGCGGCCTCTCGGACGTGCCTACGCCAGGCCTGATCCTCGAGTTCGGTTTCTTCGCCGGCAGCTGGTCGCCGACTGAGAACAAGATCCTGCTCGTCGCCCGCCCCGCCCCCGACCACCATCGTGCGATCTGGGTCGTTAATGCGGACGGCAGCGGGCTGCACCAACTCCCAATCGCGCCGTCATGCGGCGGGGCACTCGCAGATCCAAGGTCGATCTCCTGCTTCGACCCGGGCTGGTCGCCGGACGGGACCAAGATCGTCTTCACCGGCGTGACCGCCAACGGAACGCAGTCCAACATCTACACCGTCAACGCCGACGGAAGCGGCCGGTTCCAGGTCACGCACGGCCTTACCGACAGCCTCCCGGACTGGGGGCGGCACACGCTGGCAACCAAGCCAGGGATCCGATCCGGAGCGGTGAGATCGACGACCGGTGATGAGGGATCGTGTCTGCGCCGTTGGGCGGTCGTCTGCTGGCCTGACACAGAACGCATAACTTTGGCGAGCTAGAACCGATAACTTTGGGTCCTACGGTCGCAGACGACCTGGGAAAAGGGCGATCGGCACAGCGGTTCCCGGTGGTTCCATGCTAAGGATGGGGTCGCCGGTTCGATTCCGGCGGGGGGCTCCACAAGCCGATGACCAGCGCGGACGCTGGTCATCTTCGCGTTCGGGGCCGGTCGGGCGGCAGTGAGGTGGTCAGGCACGTGTCCGAATCGTGGAGATCGGCGTAAACCGGGGATGAGAACGCTTAACTGCATAACCGTTCGGGTTCTCTTCGACGTGCGCGAGTAACCCGTGGCGAGGGGAAGCGCTTCCCGTTCAGGATGCGTGGCGGGTGTGGCCTCTTGCCTGCGGGGCGTGGGTTGCGGGTAGCCTTGGCCATGGCTGCGATGCCGCCCACTTGGGCCAACTTCGGAGTCGGCTCCTGGATTGAGCGCCGAGCCAGGATCGCCCCGGATCAGCTGGCGCTGGTGGCCGGCGATCGCTCGTTCACCTATGCGGAGCTGGCCGGCCGGGTTCGGAGCCTGGCCAATGGTCTGCAGCGGCTTGGGGTGGGGCGCGGCGACCGGGTGGGGTGGCTGGGACCGAACCATCCGGCATTCCTGGAGGCGTTGTTCGCCTCGGGGCTGATTGGCGCGGCCCTGGCGCCGGTGAACCACCGGCTGGCGGTCGATGGGATCCGCGTCGTCGTTGCCGATATCGAGCCGACGGTGCTGATCCAGCACGCCGCGACGGATCCCACTCCGGTGGCGGACTCGGTCGGCCAGCGGATCGCGGTCGCGGGCTCGATCGAGGGGGCGTTGGCCTTTGAGGCGCTGGTGGCCGAGTCGCCCGACGATCCGGTCGAGGTGCCGGTGGGCATGGAGGATGTCTGCCTGCTGCCGCACACCTCGGGCACCACCGGGCCGCCCAAAGGGGTCATGCTCACCCACGCCAACCTGACCTGGAACGTCATCAACGCCCTGAGCTGCGCCGACTACCGCAGCGACGACGTCACCGTGGCCATCGCCCCCTTTTTTCGGGTCGGCGGGACCGGCGTCAACGTGCTGCCGGTCCTGTTCCTGGGCGGCACGGTGGTGGTGCCAAGCGACCTTAGCCCAGCGGGGATCCTGCGGGCGATGGAGCGGCATCGGGTGACCGTTGGCTTTGGCAATCCCGACCTGCTGGATGCCCTGGCCCGCTCCGAGGCCTGGCCACAGGTCGACCTGTCGAGCGTCCGCTTCATGACCACGGGTGGCGCTCCGGTGCCCGAACGCCTTATCCGCATGTACCTGGATCGCGGCCTGGCCCTGCTCCAGGGCTACGGGCTGTCGGAGGCGGCGCCGCTGGTGCTGCTGCTGGACCCCACTAGCGCGCTCACCAAGATGGGATCGGCTGGCAGACCAGCGCTGCTGGTCGACATCCAGATCGCGCATCCGGACGGGAGCGTGGTGGGGCCCAGGGAGACCGGCGAGCTGCTGGTGCGTGGTCCCAACGTCATGGCCGGGTATTGGCGGCGGCCGCAGGCCACCCAAAAGGTCCTGTCAGCGGACGGCTGGCTGCGGACGGGTGACGCGGCCCGCCGCGACGAGGAGGGCTATGTCTGGATCGTGGATCGGATGGCGGACTGCTTCCTCGCAGCTGGCCGGCCGGTGTATCCCGGAGACGTGGAGCGGGTGTTGTCCGCCCATCCGGCGGTGGCGGACGCCGGTGTGGTCCAGGTCCTCGGCCAAGGGGGCGCCGAGGTGGTGGCCGCCTTGGTGGTGCGGTCGGCTGGGTCGCAGGCAAGCGAACAGGAGATCTTGACCTACGCCCGCCGGCACCTCGCCGCTCACCAGGCACCCGCCTCGGTGACGTTCGTGGATCGCCTGCCGCGGAGCACGGTCGGGAAACTGTTGCGAGCCCAGCTTCGCGC
>JASLIH010000651.1 GCA_030152105.1 Actinomycetes bacterium | reverse complement strand
CTGGCCGGCGACGGCCGGGCCGCCGAGCGCCTGCGCCGTGAGGCACGGGCGGCGGGCCGGCTGGAGCACCCCAGCATCGCCCGGGTCCTCGACCTGGGTGAGCACGACGGCCGCCCCTACCTGGTCATGGAGCTGCTCGAGGGCGAGAGCCTGGCCACCCGGATCGACCGCGCCGGCCCGATGCCTCCGGACGAGGCGGTCCGGGTCGTGGCCGCCGTCGCCGACGCGCTCGAGGCGGCGCATGCGGCCGGGGTCGTCCACCGCGACGTCAAGCCGGGCAACGTGTTCCTGACCTCCACCGGAGAGGTCAAGGTCCTCGACTTCGGCATCGCCTGGTGCGCCCATGACGCCGCCCTCACCACCGGCGAACTGCTCGGCACCGCCGCCTACCTGGCCCCCGAACGTGTCCTCGGCCACCGTGCCACCCCGGCAGCCGACATCTACGCCCTCGGCGTCGTCCTCTACGAGCTCCTGGCCGGCCACCGCCCCTTCGACGCCGACTCCGAGGTCGAGCTCGCCATGGCCCACGTCAACGCCAACCCCCCTTCCCTTCGAGAGGCCGCCCCTTCAGCCCCCCCGTTCCTGATCGCCGCCGCCCACCAGGCCATGGCCAAGGACCCTTCCGCCCGCCCCTCCTCCGCGGCCGCGTTCGCCAACCTGGTCCAGCCCCCGCCCCCCGGGTCCGCCACCACCCAGCCACTCCGGGTCGCCGCCAATGCCAGCACCCAGCCATTGCAGGTCGCCGCCGCCCAGGTCATCACCCACCCATTCCGGGTCGCCGCCGCCCACGCCATCACCCGCCCAGGTCTCCCGCCCGCCCACGCCACCGGTTCGCTCTCCCTGCCAGCTTCCGCTGGCGCCCCCATTCCCGTTCCTGGGTTCATCCCCGACTCCGCACCCACCTCCGTTCAAGCGTCCACCTCCGCCTCAGCGCCCATCCGCGTTCCCGGCTCTGTCCCCCGCACGAACGCGGCGGTGCCGGCTCCGCCGGTTCGCTCCGGGCCCCGGCCTCGCTCGCGGGGGCGGCGTGGGCTGCTGGTCGCTCTGCTGCTGGCCGGTGCCCTTCTGGCCGCGCTCCCCGCCCTCGCCGATGGGCTTTCGCTGGTACGGGAGCGGGTGGACGGCCCGCTGGCCGTTCTGGAGCCCGGCAGCGCCGCCCCATCCGACGGCGCTTCTCAGGAACCGTCCGCCACCGACGCGACGGCCGACCCAGGTGCCCGGCCCGCCGACGACCCGGGCCCGCCGGCGTCCAGCGACCCCGGGGCCAGAGACGACCGGCGCTCCGATGGCGGCGGCGACCGTGACCGGGATGACGACTCGAGCGGCTCCGGCCGGTCCGGCGGCGACTCTGGTGGAGGAGGCTCAAGCGGGCCGGGTTGAGACCACCCCGCCGGAGGTGGACTCACTGCCCGGGTCCCGCCGCCGGACAGCCGGGTCGCCGCCGTGGCCGCCGGCCTCTTCACCGAGGCGCCGGCGTGCCGGCCTTCGCACCCGATCGCGGTGCTCTCGATTCATGGCACCGCGACGAGGTGCCTCCTAGATAGGGCCGCCGGTCAGGTGACCTCCTGGAGGGCGCCGGTGCGCACGTCGTAGACGAAGCCGCGGATCGAGTCCTTGTGGGGGACGAACGGACTGGCCTTGATGCGGGCGATCGACTGGCGGATGTCCCGCTCCAGGTCGGAGAAGGCCTCGAGGGCGAAGTGGGGACGGAAGCCGACGTCGGCCTCGATGTCGGCCTTCACCTGGTCGTCGGTGAAGGTCAGCATCCCGCAGTCGGTGTGGTGGACGAGGACCACCTCGCGGGTGCCGAGCAGGCGCTGGGAGATGACCAGGGAGCGGAGCACGTCGTCGCTGACCACGCCTCCGGCGTTGCGGATGACGTGGGCCTCGCCCTCGCTGAGCCCGAGCAGGGCGTAGACGTTGAGCCGGGCGTCCATGCAGGCGACCACGGCCAGGCCCTTGCCCGGAGGCATCGGCAGGTCGCCCTTGCTGAAGGAGCGTGTGAACTCGGCGTTGTTCTTGAGGAGCTCGTCGGTGACCGTCATGGTCTCTCCTTGCGGCTGGAAGGGGGCCGAGGGCGGGGGCACGGGCCAGAGCAGACCCGGGAGCGGCGTTCCTCGGCTACCTCGGCTCCCGGGTCCCCGGACAGCCGCAGGTGACCACGCGCCCGTAGTCGAGGGCGCGGTTCCAGACCAGCATGAGGGGGGCCATACCGGCATCAGCGTGCCGGGCCGCGGCGGCTCGCGCAACCAGCGGGTCAGGCTCGGATGGCCTCGACAACGGTCAGGGCGGCCAGGACGGCCAGGACCACGCCGGTGAAGCGCCGGACCAGGCGGGCCGGGATGCGCTGCACCAGGCCCCGGCCGACGGTGAGGGCGAGCGCCGTCACCGACCACAGGGCGAGCAGGGCCCCGACCCCCACGCTGAGCGGGTCGCGGTACCTGGCCGCCAGGTTGGCGGTGGTGATCTGGGTGATGTCGCCCCACTCGCCGAGGAAGACGACCCCGAAGGAGGCCAGGGCGACACGCACGGGTCGCCGGTCGGCCACGGCCCGGGCCGCCTCTGCGGCCTCGCCGTCCTCTTCCTCCCTGCCGAGCAGGAGGAAGGCCGAGCCGCCGGCGAACAGCGCGGCGACCACGAGCAGGACCAGGCGCTCGGGCAGCAGGGCGAACACCCCGCCGATGGCCACGGCGATGACCACGTGGACGGCAAAGGCGGCGGCGACACCGCAGAACACCGGCAGTGGCCGGAAGCGGGTCCCAAGCACCAGCGAGGCGAACAGCGACTTGTCGGGAAGCTCGGCCGGGAAGATCACCACGAACGTGGTCAGGACGACGGCGAGGTCCACCGGGTCACTGTAACGAACCACGCCCACCGGCGATGGCAGGGTCGAACCCAGCACCACTCGGAAAGGACCACCCCGGTGCGGACCCGCCTCACCTCCCTCACCCTCGCGACCCTCCTCACCCTCGCCGCCGGAGCCGTTCCCGCCCTCGCCACCCCTGGCCAAGGCACTCCGAACGGCCCCACCGCCCAGGCGTTGGGCGAGAGTGGGTCGGGGTCGGGCGGGTCAGGGTCGGGCCACGAGGGGGCGAGTGGGTCGGGCGGGTCTGGTGGGTCGGCCTCGGGGAAGGCTGGATCTGGTGGCGAAGATGGGTCCGGTGGGTCGGGACCGGGTTCCGGTCGTGGTTCCGGTGGGTCCGGGTCCGGCCACAACGAAGCGAGTGGGTCGGGCGCTGAGGCAGGCGATGACCATGGTTCTGGGCGGTCTGGCAACGACGACGCGGGTGCCGCCGTGCCTCCTCTGTCCTCGGGCCGGAGCTCGTCTCCAAGCCCCGCCGCCGGACCAGAGCGCGCGCCCGCCACCACTTCCGCGTCAGCACTTGCGCCGCCGAGCTCGGCCGCTTCCGCCGCAGCGGAGCTTGCGCCCCCGGTGGGGAGAGTAGCCGACCGGCAGGCGGGGTTCCCGGGGTTGTCCACAGCCCCCGCCACGGCCGCGGTCGCCGTGGTGGTTGGTGGCGTGCTCCTGCTGGCCGGCATGGTGGCGGCTGGGTTCCGGGCGAGGACCCGCCTGGGAAGGCTCGGGTGACCATGTCGATCCCTACCACCTCAACCTCACCCCACCTCACCACCTCAACCCATCCCGCCACCCCAACCTCAACCCAACCCGCGACCCGAGCCACAACCGACGCCGCGTCCTCCTCCCAGACCCGCCCCGCGACCCCGCGGCCCACCTCCCCACTGTCCTCGCGACCCACCCGGCTCCGGTCCCTTCGGCGGTTTCTGCGCCCCTACAGGGGGAGCCTGTCGCTCGCCTCCGGGCTGATCCTGGTGGAGACCCTGATTGATCTGGCGCGGCCTTGGCCGTTGAAGTTGGTGGTCGACAACGCGATCGGCGGGCAGCCACTGGGTGGGGTGCTGGCCGTGCTCAATCAGCTTGGTCCGGGCGGGATGGCGGCGGTGGCCGTGGCTGCGGGGATCGGGCTGGTGGGGGTCGGGGCGCTGGTCGGGTACCTGATCACCTATCTGACGTCGGCGACGGCGGAGCGGGTGGGGGCCGACCTGCGGGAGGCGGTGTTCGGGCGGATGCTCGGGCTGGGGCTGCCGTTCCATGACCGGCATCGGTCGGGGGACCTGGTGACCCGGCTGACGGGGGATGTGGCCCGGGTCGAGGACTCGATGGTGGCCTGGTTCACGGTGCTTGTTCCCGAGGTGCTGACACTGGCCGGGATGGTCGTGGTCGTGCTGGCGGTCGACCTGACGCTGGGGCTGGCGGCGCTGGCTGTGGTGCCGCCGCTGGCGCTGGTGGTGGCCATGCGGCGGCGGCGGATCCGGGTTGCCCAGCGGGCGTCCAGGGACGCGGACGCGGCGCTGGCCAGTGAGGCGACCGAGACGCTGCGCAACGTCCGGGTGGTGCAGGCCTTCACCCGGGAGGACGAGGCCGGCGGGCACTTCTCGGGGCGTAGCCGCACTGCGGTGCGGGCGGCGCTGGGGGCGATGGACCAGGAGGCTCGGTGGTCACCGGTGGCCGACCTGCTGCTGGCCGCGGGGGGCGGGCTGGTGCTGTGGCTGGGGGTGTCGGCGGTGACAGGCGGGCGGATGACCCTGGGGACGCTGCTGGTGGTGCTCGCCTACCTGTCCAGCCTGTACGGGCCCATCCGGGCGCTGGCCCGCCTGGCCAGGACCCTGGCCAGGGGGGCGGCCAGTCGGGAGCGGGTGCTGGAGGTGCTCGACTCGGGCGAGGTCGTGCCCGAGGCGGCCGAGCCGCTGCCGGCCGGCCCGCCCCGCCACGGGCTGGCCCTGCGCGGGGTCTGGTTCGGCTATGCCGAGGGGGCGACGGTCCTGCGGCACCTTGACCTGGAGGTGGCCGCCGGGGAGCGGGTCTGTGTGGTCGGGCCGACCGGGGCCGGCAAGTCGACCCTCCTCGCCCTGCTGCTGCGGTTCTACGACCCCGACGCCGGCTCGGTCGAGCTCGACGGCACCGACCTGCGCGACCTGGAGCTGGGCTCGCTCCGGCGCCAGCTCGCGCTGGTGCCCCAGGACCCGTGGATGCTGGACGGCACCATCGCCGACAACGTCGGCTTTGGGCGTCGCTCGGCATCGCCACAGGACGAGCGGCTCGAGGCTGTTGCCGCCCAGACCGGGTTACACGAGTTGATCCAGCGGCTCCCCGATGGGTGGGACACCCAGATCGGGGAGGGCGGGGTGCGGCTGTCCGGGGGGCAGCGGCGGCGGGTCGCGCTGGCCCGGGCGATCCTCCGGGACGCCTCGGTGCTGCTGCTGGACGAACCCACCAGCGGGCTGGACGCGGCCTCCGAGCAGGCGGTGCTCGACGCCCTCGACCTGGCCGCCGAGGGGCGGACGGTCCTGTCGGTGTCGCACCACCTCAACATGGCCGACCGGTCCGACCGGGTGGTGGTCCTCGACGGCGGGCGGGTGGTCGAGCAGGGCCCTCCCGGCGACCTGCTGGCCACCGGCGGTGCCTATGCGCGGCTCTGGGCCCTCCAGCATCCCAGGGAGCTCTCGTTGACCGGCAACTCCGGAGAGGGGGTGAGCTCATGAGCAGAGGACGTGGACGCGGTCGTCGCGTCCGAGGCGGCCACAAGGTGTTCTCGCACCGCGGTGGCCACAGCGCCTCGTCGATGTCCAAGTCGCGGTCCCGCACACGCACGCGGACCCGCACCCGAGGCTGAGGGTCCGGGGGGCGGTGCTGGCGACCGCCCCCCGCCTCCGACAAGGAGCCTTGTGATGGAACCAGAGCCGTCCTGGAACTGGTCGCCCGGCCACGAGCTGGCGCCGGGGCTGCTGGCCTGGGCGCTGCTCGGCGACGGCCGGCGCTGCGAGACCTGGCTGGCCTGGGACCTCGGCCGCTGGTGCCCGGTTGCGGTGAAGCTGCCCAGGCCGGGTGCCGGACCGGCCCGGGCCGTGGCCAGCCTGGCCCAGGAGGCGCAGGTCGCGGGGTCGGTCGCCCACCCCGGGATCCGGCGGCTGCTCGAGTCCCGCCTCGACCAGCCCCTGCCCCATCTCGTCTTCGAGTACGTCGAGGG
>JASLIH010000216.1 GCA_030152105.1 Actinomycetes bacterium | reverse complement strand
TACTGGTCCTCGCTGGACGAGATGCGCGAGAACTGGCAGGTGGACCGGACCTTCGAGCCGCAGTGGTCCGAGGACCAGCGCGAGGCCGGGTACGCCCAGTGGAAGAAGGCGATCGAGCGGACGCGGGGGTGGGTCGACTAGCTCCTTTGCCGGGGTAGGTCCGGCGGGGACCCCCGCCGGACCATCCCAATGACCCCCCGCTCGGGGCTCGATGAAAGGAACCGGTGTGAAGAAGCTCATCAACTCCGTTGACGACTTCGTCAAGGAGTCGCTTGAGGGCATGCAGAAGGCCCACGGCGACCTCATCGACGTGAACTACGATCCCTTCGTGGTCTTCAGGACGGACGCTCCCGTGCAGGGGAAGGTCGGGGTCATCTCGGGGGGCGGGTCCGGGCACGAGCCCATGCACGGGGGGTTTGTGGGCAAGGGGATGCTGGACGCGGCCTGCCCGGGTGAGGTGTTCACCTCGCCGACGCCCGACCAGATGGAATGGGCGACCAAGAAGGTCGACGGCGGGGCCGGGGTGCTCCACATCGTCAAGAACTACTCGGGCGACATCATGAACTTCGAGATGGCGGCCGACCTGGGCAAGGACGCCGGGATCGAGGTCGAGAGCGTGGTCGTCGACGACGACGTGGCCGTCAAGGACTCGCTCTACACCCAGGGACGTCGCGGGGTCGGCGGGACCGTGCTGCTGGAGAAGATCGTCGGGGCCAAGGCCGAGGAGGGCGCCGACCTGGCCACGGTGGCCGCGCTGGCCCGGGACGTCAACGCCAACGTGCGCTCGATGGGGCTGGCCCTGACCTCGTGCACCGTTCCGGCGGCGGGGTCGCCGACCTTCGACCTGCCCGACGACGAGGTCGAGATCGGGATCGGCATCCACGGGGAGCCGGGGCGCGAGCGGATCAAGATGGAGAGCGCCGACCAGCTCACCGACCGGCTGACCCGGCCGGTCATCGAGGACCTGGGGCTCAACTCGGGCGAGCAGGTGCTGGTGTTCGTCAACTCCATGGGCGGCACGCCCCTGGCCGAGCTGTACGTGATCTACCGGCGGGTCGTCCAGCTCCTGGACGAGGGCGGCGTGCAGGTGGCCCGGGACCTGATCGGGCCGTACATCACCTCGCTGGAGATGCAGGGCGCCTCGGTCACCATCCTGCGTCTGGACGACGAGAAGACCCGGCTCTGGGACGCTCCGGTGAACACCCCGGGGCTGCGCTGGGGGGTGTAGCCGGTGTTCTCGGTGGCCCAGGCACTGGCCTGGGTCCGGAGAACGGCGGAGGTGATCGAGGAGCACGCGGCCACCCTGACCAAGCTGGACTCGGCCATCGGCGACGGCGACCACGGCACCAACATGAACCGCGGGTTCAAGGCGGCCGTCCAGCGCCTCGACGGCCTGGAGGGCGACCAGGACTTCGGGAGCGTCTTCAAGGCCATCGGCATGGCCCTGATCGGCAAGGTCGGGGGGGCCTCGGGCCCCCTCTACGGGTCGCTGTTCCTCGGCATGGGCAAGGAGCTGGGCGACGCCACTGAGGTCGAGGACGAGCGGCTGGCGGCCGCGCTCCGGGCCGGCTACGACAGCGTGGTCGCCCGGGGCAAGGCCCAGCTTGAGGACAAGACCATGCTGGACGCCTGGCACCCGGCGCTGGAGGCCCTCGACGCCGCCCTGGCCGGCGGCAAGGAGCTGGGGCCGGCCCTCGACGAGGCCGCATCGGCGGCCGAGGCGGGCATGAAGGCCACCATCCCGATGATCGCCCGCAAGGGCCGGGCCAGCTACCTCGGCGAGCGCTCCCGCGACCACCAGGACCCGGGCGCCACCTCGACCCACCTGATCCTCCAGACCCTGGCCGACGTCGTCAACGGTCGCTGATCGAACGATTAACCACAATCTGGTAGCTTCCGGACACATTCGCCAGCTCGGGGAGGGAGCCTGGTGCGGGAGCTCACCGCGGACCTGCTGGTCGGCCGGTTGGTCGACTGGGGGGTCGACACGGTCTTCGGGTTGCCGGCGGACAGCGCCGACGGGGTGGTCGAGGCGTTCCGGCGGCTCGGCGACCGGATCCGGCTGGTGCTGGTCCACCACGAGGAGGCGGCCGCCCTCATGGCCGCCGGGTACGCCAAGGTGACCGGGCGGGTCGGGGTCTGCCTGGCCACCTCCGGGCCGGGCGCGCTGCGGCTGCTGGGCGGGCTGTACGACGCCAAGCTCGACCACCAGCCGGTCCTGGCCATCACCGAGAGCCAGGAGATCCGGCTGCTCGGGACCAGCTTCCGGCAGGAGCTGGCCCTGGAGACGGCATTCGACGACGTCGCCGACTACAACGTGCGGGTCAACGTGCCGGTGCAGATCCCGGCGGTGGTCGACATCGGGATCGGCCATGCCCTGGCCAGGGGGACGGTCTCCCACATCACCTTCCCGCCGAACCTCGAGGACACCGCGGCCGAGACCAGCCCGTGGATGCTGACCACCCCGACCGGGACCCCGCCGACGGCCCCGCTGTTCACCGCCGGCCCCGGGGTCCCGCCCGACGCCGACATGCGGCGGGCGGCCGACGTGCTCAACCAGGGCCGCCGGGTCGCCCTGCTGGTCGGGGCGGGTGCGCTGGCGGCCAGGGAGGAGCTGCTGGCGGTGGCCGACGCGGTCGCCGGGCCGGTGGTCAAGTCCCTGCCCGGCAAGGCGGCCGTCCCCGACGACCACCCGTTCACCACCGGCTGCATCGGCGTGCTCGGGACCCGCCCGTCCGAGGAGGCCCTCGAGGGCGCCGACACCCTGCTGCTGGTCGGGACCAGCTTCCCGTGGGCGGCCAACGTGCCCGACCCGGCCAAGGTCAGGGCCGTCCAGATCGAGACCGACCCGGCCCGGCTCGGCGGCTCCGGCGACACCGAGGTCATCCTTCTCGGGGACGCCGCCGAGACCCTGGGGGCACTGCTGCCGCTGCTCCAGCGCAAGGCCGACCGCGGGTTCCTGACCCAGGCCCAGGCGGGCATGGCCGCCTGGCGCCACCGGCTGGACGAGCTCGAGGACCAGACCCGCGACCCGATCCAGCCGCAGTACCTGATGCGGGTCGTCGACCGGTGCGCCGCCCGCGACGCCATCCTGGCCTCCGACTCGGGCACGGTCGCGACCTGGTCGGCCCGCCATTTCGACGTCCGTGGCGACCGGCACTACCTCCTGTCGGCCAACCTGGCCACGATCGCCGCCGGGGTGCCGTACGCCATCGCCGCCCAGTGGGCCCACCCGGGCCGGGCCTGCATCGCCGTCACCGGCTCGGACGGGTTCGCCAAGGTGATGGGGGAGCTGCTGACCGCCATCCAGTACAAGCTGCCGATCAAGGTGGTGGTCAGCAACGTCTCCTCCCTGGGCCGCCGCCTGCGCACCGGCGAGAACGGCACCTCGGGCGGCCCGGCCGACTTCGCCTCCTGGGCCCGCGCCAACGGCGCCCTCGGCCTGCGGGTCGAGCACGCCGCCGACGTCGAGCCGGCCGTCCGCCGCGCCTTCTCCTTCCCTGGCCCGGCCCTGGTCGACGTCCTGGTCAACCCCGAGGAGGTCCCCCGCCCGGCCATGGCCGGCGGCGCCTGAGGCGGCCGCCGCCGAACGCGGCGACGCGCCCCCGGGCGGGGGCGCGTCGCGGAGAACCGGTGGGCCGGGCGGCTAGATGACCCGGCGCCTACCTCGGCCGCGGCCGACAGCGAGGCGGTAGACCAGCAGCAGCAGGATGGCCCCGACGATCGCGGTCAGCCAGGTGCTGATGTCGAAGAACTCATCCACGGTGTCGCGGCCGAACAGCACCTGCGCCAGGAACCCACCCAGGATGGCCCCGACGATCCCGATGATGATCGTCACGATGATGCCGCCCGGGTCGTCCCC
>JASLIH010000156.1 GCA_030152105.1 Actinomycetes bacterium | reverse complement strand
CTGGCCGTGGCCAACCTCGACGACAGCGGCGTCGTCCAGCTCACCCTGCCGTTCGACCGCCAGAGCCAGTCCGCCCTCGACACCGCCCTCGACGACGTCCGCGCCCGCTTCGGCTCCGAGGCCATCACCCGCGCCGTCCTCCTCGACCACGACCAGGGCCTCTCGGTCCCGCTCCTGCCCGACTGAGCGCGCCGCATCGGTCATCATTGGCGGATGGACGACGCCGTGCGGCGCTACATCGACGCCATCGCCCCCGAGCACCGGCCGCTGTTCGACCGGCTCCACGGCCTGATCCTGGAGGTGCACCCGGACGTCACGGTGGTGCTCTCCTACCAGATGCCCACCTACAAGGTCGGCCGCAACCGCCTGTTCCTCGGTGTGTGGAAGCACGGCGTCTCCGTCTACGGCTGGCGGCAGGGCCAGGACGCCGGCTTCACCGACCGCCACCCCGACCTCCAGTCCAGCAAGGGCACCATCAGGCTCCGCCCGGAGGACGCCACCACCATCCCCGACGGCGAGCTCCGCGCCCTGTTCCGCTCAGCCCTCGACCCCGACCCCTAGGGTCAGGGCGATGGGCACGACGAGGGTGGCCAGGCTGGAGGTCCCTGGGACGAGGTAGCTGCTGCGGAGGGCCCTGGAGCCTGGTGGTCGGCGGTGAGGACGCTGACAGTGTTGGCGGTCACGATGGCGGCGATGGCGAGCCATTCGGCCCACTGCAGGGACTGGTCGAGGACGACCCAGCCGATCAGGGCGGCCAGCACCGGGTTGACGCTCATGAAGACGCCGAAGAAGCGGGCCGGGACCCGGCGCAGGACGAACAGGTCGGCGACAAAGGGGACCGCGGAGGCGAGGATGCCCGCGGCGGCGGCGTAGCCGAGGGCCCTGGCGGTCGGCGGGTGGTGGCGCAGGGTCACGACGCCGATCGGCACGTACAGCAGGGCGGAGAGTGTGGCGGCGGCCGCCGACCCCTCCGCTCCGGGCAGCTGCTGGCCGATCACCCGGTTGAGCAGGATGTAGGAGGCCCAGCAGACGGCCGCCAGCAGGCCGAGGGCGATGCCCAGGTAGTCGGTGGTCGGCTCGGGGCGGGCCAGGACAACCACGGCCGCCCCGGCGAACAGGGCGCAGACGAGGTCCACCCGGCGACGCGACCCGGCCAGCGCCACCGACAGCGGCCCGAGGAACTCGAGGGTCACCGCCAGGCCGAGGCCGATCCGGTCGATCGCGGTGTACAGCGACAGGTTCATCGTGGCGAACACCAGCGCCAGCGCCAGCACCGGCCGCCACTGCCTCCAGGTGAAGGAGCGCAGCCGGGGGCGGCCGATGGCCAGCAGCGCGACCCCGGCCACCCACTGCCGGACGGCCACCACCCCGGCCGGCCCGAGCACGGGAAAGGCCAGCGCCCCAAGCGCCGCGCCGAGCTGGTTGGAGAGCCCGCTGCCGAGCATGATGGCCACGCCGGCGTAGCGGCCGGCCCGCGCGGCCGAGCCGTCGGGAGCAGGCGCAGGGCCGGGCCGCCGCTGGAGTACCGAGATCGTCATGGCCCGAGTATGCTTCGGCCCCATGCATACGCAAAATGCATGCATGTGGCCAGCTATACGCTAGGGTTATGGAACTGGAGCTGCGACACCTGCGCTGCCTGGTCGCGATCGTCGACACCGGCAGCTTCACCGACGCCGCCATCGACCTGGGCGTCTCCCAGGCCGCCGTCTCGCGCACCCTGCTCTCGCTTGAGGCTGTCCTCGGCGTCCGGCTGCTGCACCGGACCAGCCGCAGCGTCACCCCGACCACCGCGGGCGTGCAGGTCCTGGCCCGGGCCAGGCAGCTCCTGGCCGGGGCCGACGACCTGGTTCGCGAGGCCACCACCGGCCACACCCGGCTGCGCATCGGCCACGCCTGGTCGGCCATGGGCCGCCACACCCCGGAGTTCCAGCGCCGCTGGGCCGCCCGCTACCCGGACGTCGAGCTCCAGCTGATCCGCACCAACTCCGGCACCGGCGGCCTTGCCGAGGGCATGTGCGACCTCGCCGTGGTCCGCACCCCGCCCGACGAGCGGCGCTTCGCCAGCGCGGTCGTGGGCGAGGAACGGCGCTACTGCGCCATGGCCGCCGACGACCCGTGGGCCCAGCGCCGGTCCATCCGCCTCGACGAGGTCAGCGAGCGGACCCTCCTGATCGACCGGCGCACCGGGACCACCACCACCGACCTCTGGCCCGCCGGGTCGGGCCCGGCGGTGGAGCACATCCAGGACATCGACGACTGGCTGGCCGTGATCGCCAGCGGCCGCTGTGTCGGCATCACCCCCGAGAGCACCGTCACCCAGTACCGCCGTGAGGGCATCGTGTTCCGGCCGCTCCGGGACGCCGCCCCCGTCTCGGTGCTGTTCATCTGGCGCCGCCACGACCCTCACCCGGCCACCCACGCGGCCGTCGCCCTCCTGACCGACCTGTACCGGCAGCGTTCCTGACCTGGGTAGGCCGGCCGCTTCCCGGCAATCCGGGCCGCCTGATAGGAAGAAGCGCGTAGTCGCGGTGCTGCACATGGCGGAGGTGTTCGCCGGCACCAGCTGGGTCGGCAAGCTCCTCCAGGCCAGCGGCGAGGTCACCTACATCAACGAGCCGCTCAACCCCGACCACCCGCCGGGGCGCTCGCCCGGCGTGCTCGACGCCCAGGTCGAGCGGCACTACCAGTACATCAGCGAGCAGCACGAGGACGGCTGGCTGGCCCCGTTCGACGAGATGCTGCAGCTGCGGTACCACGTCGGCGCCGAGCTCCGGCAGAACCGCTCGCCCTACGACCTGGCCAGGATGGCCAAGTACGCGACCAGCTTCCCGACCGGGCGCCTGCTCGGGCGCCGGGCGTTGCTGGACGACCCCTACGCGCTGCTCGCCGCCGAGTGGCTGGCCGACCGGCTGGGCTGCCGCGTGGTCGTGATCGTGCGCGACCCGGCGGCCATGGTGGCGAGCTGGAAGCGGCTTGGCTGGACGACCGACCTCGGCGAGCTGCTCCACCAGCCGGCGCTGATGCGGGACTGGCTGGAGCCGTACCGCGCGGAGA
>JASLIH010000029.1 GCA_030152105.1 Actinomycetes bacterium | reverse complement strand
CCGGTCAGAGGGCTGCGCCGCCCCCTGGTGGCGCTGGTCGCGCTGGCGGCGGTGGGGGTGCTGGCGGCCGGGTGCGGCAGCAGCACCTCGGGCTCGGGGGGATCGGGCGTGGGCGGCTACGGCTCGGGCGGCTCCACCTCGTCGACCGGCCCGTCCGGGGTGGCAACGGTCAGCGTGGCCAGTACCAAGCTGGGGATGGTCCTGGTCGACGGCAGCGGCCGGACGTTGTATCTGTTCGAGAAGGACCAGCCGAACCAGTCGGCGTGCACCGGCGCCTGTGTCGCTGCCTGGCCGATCGATCAGAGCAGCGGGACCCCCAAGGCGGGTGGCGGCGTCAAGGCGTCGCTGCTGGGCACGATTCGCCGCGCCGACGGCACCACCCAGGTCGCCTACAACGGCCACCCGCTGTACTACTACGACGGCGACAGCGGGGCCGGACAGCTCAACGGCCAGGACGTCGACGCCTTCGGCGCCAAGTGGTTCGTGGTCACCCCGGCCGGTGGAGCCGACACCGTTGCCTGATCCCGACCGGGCCAGCCGCGGCGCGGCCACGCTACCCGTCCGCCGACCAGCGGTCGGACGGTGGGCCTGGGCGGCGCTGGGGTGGTGGCTGCTGCGGGTGGCCACCGCGGCCGCGCTGGGCATCGACGCCGCCGTCCACTGGCAGAACGCCCCGGCCTACGACTCGGTCACCGCCACCCTCAGCCAGGGCGACCTGTTCCGGGTCGAGACCGCCGCCGCCGTGGCGGCCGGGCTGCTGGTCCTGCTGCGGCCGCGCCCCAGCAGCTGGCTGGCCGCCTTGCTGGTCGGGGCCAGCGCACTGGCCGCGGTGCTGCTGTACCGCTATGTCCATGTGGGCGCAGTTGGCCCCCTGCCCGACATGTACGAGAACACCTGGCAGGTGCCGGGCAAGCTTCTGTCGGCCTCCGCCGAAGCTGCCACCGTCCTGCTCGCCGGCCTGGGTCTGCACACCTACCGCAAGCGCCGGGATCCAACGGCGAGCCGGGTCTCGTACGAAGACTAGAGCTCGATCCCCGACACAGGATGCGGCACGTAGGGCTCCTCGAGCCGTGTGAGCTCCTCGTCGCTCAAGGAGAGTTGCTCGGCCGCGAGTGCGTCCTCGAGGTGCTCCAGCCTGGTCGCGCCGGCGATCGGCGCGGTCACGCCCGGCTTGTGCAGGAGCCAGGACAGCGCGACCTGGGCAGTGGAGACGCCCCGTCGGGCCGCGATCTCGGCCGCGCGGTCAATCACGGGAAGGTCGAGGTCGGGCCGGTAGAGCGAGTGGAGGAAGGGATCGGTGCGGGCCCGGGTGGTCCGCTGCTCGCCGCCGGCGGTGACGGTGCCCGCCAGCAGCCCGCGGGCCAGCGGGCTCCAGGGCACGATGCCAACCCCCTGGTCGAGGCACTGGGGGATCATCTCCCGCTCCTCCTCGCGGTAGATGAGGTTGTAGTGGTTCTGCATGGAGACGAAGCGGGTGGGTGCCACCTGCTGGGCCTTGGCGAACTGCCAGGCGTACATGCTGCTCGCTCCGAGGTAGCGGGC
The DNA here is from genome assembly GCA_030152105.1 of Actinomycetes bacterium. The sequence continues at coordinate 6,316 of JASLIH010000029.1, read as the reverse complement.
CTTGCCGGCCTTCACGACGTCGTGGAGGACGTCCATCGTCTCCTCGATTGGCGTCAGGCTGTCCCAGCGGTGGATCTGGTAGAGGTCGACGTAGTCGAGCCCGAGCCGCGCCAGCGAGGCGTCGATCGAGGCGAGGACGTGCTTGCGGGACAGGCCACGGCCGTTCTCGCCGGGCATCGTCCTGCCATGCACCTTGGTCGCCACCACGTACTCCTCGCGCGAGCCGAAGAGCTTGCCGAGCAGGCGTCCGGTCACGATCTCGCTCTGGCCGCCGTTGTAGACGTCGGCGGTGTCGAAGAAGCTGACGCCGCCCTCGACGGCCCGCCTGACGATCGGCTCGGCCGCCGCCTCGTCGAGCGCCCACTGGCGGGACTCGTGCCTGCCGAAGCTCATCATCCCCAGGCACACGCGCGAGACGCGCAGGCCGGTGTTCCCCAGGTTCACGTACCGCATCGCCGCCTCCTTCAGAGATCGCCGGCCACGGTAGCGCCGGAATGCTCGTACCGCCGTGCGTGATGATGGCTTCATCCGACGAGGTGATCCCAGCTGGACGGCGTGGCGGGGCGATGCCGGTTCCGGCGCGCTCTGGGCTTCTTTCGTGCCTGGAGCGTTGATGCGAAACTGCTGCGGACATCCCAGTTGAGCTGCCCTGCTGACGGGGCTCGGCGTACGGACCAAGCCCGGCCGCTGGAGCGCTGCTTGGAGGGCCATGGGAGACCGTGCCATGAAGCCGATCCGTCTGGCCGCCAACCGCTTCCCGCGCTTCTACCGGGGTGGGCCGGCCATCGACGAGCTGCGCGGCACGAGGCCCGAGGCTGGTGGCGAGTTCCTTCCCGAGGACTGGATCGGCTCGACCACGACCGCCTTCGGGTCGGCCATCGACGGCCTGACCCGGCTGGAGGACGGGCGTACGTTGCGCGACGCGGTCCAGGCAGACGCAGAGGGCTTCCTGGGACAGCGCCACGCCGACACCTATGGCGCCAACCCCGCGCTGCTGGTCAAGCTGCTCCACGCTGGCGAGCGCCTCCCAGTCCACAGCCACCCGGACCGCGCCTTCGCCAGTCGTCACCTTGGCTGCCCCTGGGGGAAGACCGAGGCCTGGGTCATCATTGGCACCAGTGGCCCCGAGCCCGTCGTGCATCTGGGCTTTCGCGAGGCCATGCAGCTGGGCCGTCTGGCCGAGCTGGTCGAGGAGCAGCGGGTCAAGGCGCTGCTGGCCAGCCTCAACGCCGTCCCGGTGGCCCCGGGCGACACCGTGCTCGTTCCGGCCGGGATGCCGCACGCCATCGGCGAGGGGGTGCTCCTGGTCGAGCTGCAGGAGCCGACCGACTTCTCTGTGCTGCTGGAGTGGGACGGCTTCGCCGTCGACGGTCGCCGCCAAGGCCATCTGGAGCTTGGCTTCGACCTCGCGTTGCGCTGTGTCGACCGCTCGGGCTGGGGCCCGGCCGAGCTGGAGCGGCTGCGCGACAGGCGCGGCCCGGTCCGACTGGGGGCCGAGCGACTGCTCCCGGCCGAGGCCGACCCGTTCTTTCGAGCCGAGCGGCTACGACCCGACCCGACCGCGCCGCTCGAGGCGGCCTTCTCGATCCTGGTCGTCACGCACGGGTCGGGCCGACTGGAGTCGCGCGGCGGCAGCCTCGACCTCGGCCGCGGCGACACGGTGCTGGTGCCCTTCGCCGCCGGACCGGGTGAGCTCCGCGGTCGGCTCGAGGCAGTCCGCGCCCTGCCCCCAGGCCCCGAGGCCGGGTCGACCCCACAGGGCGCATCATGAGCGGCGACGAGCTGCTGGTCGGCATCGACGTCGGCACCACCGCGTGCAAGGCGGCAGTGGTCCGAGCTAGCGACGGGACAGAGGTCGCGCACGGCGCGGCCCGGACTCCCTGGACCGTCGTACCGACCGGGGCCGAGCTGCCGCCGGCGAAGCTGCTCGACGCGGCGCTGGCCGCGACCGCGGCCGCCCTGGAGCGCGCCCCCAGCGGCCCGGTGATCGGCGTCGGGGTGACCAGCATGGCCGAGACCGGCGTGCTGCTCGACCGCCACGGCCGACCGGTGGCACCGGCGATCGCTTGGCACGACGCGCGCGGCCAGGCGGAGGCGGCCCGGCTCGCCACCGACCTGGGCGCCGAGCGGTTCTCGGCCCACACCGGTCTGCCGGTCCGCCCGCTGTTCTCGATCGCCAAGTATGCCTGGCTCCGGGCCAACCACCCGGAGGTCTCCGACGCGGTGCGCTGGCTCGGTGTGGCCGAATGGGTAGTGCATGGCCTTGGTGGCGAACAGGTCGCCGAGCTGTCGCTGGCCTCCCGGACGGGCCTGCTCGATCTGCAACGGCGGGTCTGGTGGGAGGAGGCCTGCGCGTGGGCCAATGCGCCACCTGGGCTGTTGGCCGACCTGGTCCAGGCGGGCAGCCCGGCCGGCCGGGCCAGCGGCGACCGCCTTCCACGCCTGGCTGGCGCCACCCTCACCGTGGCCGGCCACGATCACCTCAGCGCGTCGGTTGGGGCCGGCGCAACCTGGCCCGGCGACCTGTTCGACTCCTGTGGTACCGCCGAGGCGCTCATCCGGGCCGTCCCGCCCCCGGTCGCTGCCGCCGACGTCAGCCGGCTGGTCGCGGCGCACGTCACCGTCGGCTGGCACGTCCTGCCGAGCCAGTACGCCCTGCTCGGCGCCTCCAGGGCTGGGCTTGCCCTCCGGCGCTTCCTCGACCTGCTCGGCGTCGACGACCAGGGGCGCGAGGAGCTCGACCGGGCCGCCGCGACCGTCCCACCCGGCAGCCGCGGCATGACCGTGCGGGAGGTGTTCGGCGAACGGGCCACGCTCGAGGGCATCGGCACGGACCCGGGTCCCGCGCTCGTGTGGCGGGCGGCGCTCGAGGCGGTTGCCGAGCGGGCAGCCGAGCTGCGCGCGCACATCGAGTCGGTCGCCGGGCCAAGCCGGCGGCTGGTGCTGGCCGGTGGCTGGGCCCGCAGCCTGGCCGTCCGGTCGGTCAAGCGGGCGGTGCTCGGCCCCTTCGAGTGGCCGCACGTCAGCCAGGCCGGCGCCCGCGGCGCCGCGCTGCTGGCCGGCATCGCCGCAGGCCGCTACGCGGGAATCGGTGACCTGCCCGCCCCCCCGGAGGGGTCCGGGGAACCCGACAATGGCCCAGCCGGTCGCGAGGGCGGTTGGCTGCCACCCGACGGGGCCAACGGAACCTCAGCCGCTCGGCACGGACGCGGTCGCGGCCCCGCATCTGCCAACCTTGGACCAGAGAGGAGCGGGCGGTGAGCGATCCGCTGCTGGAGGCAAGCGGCATCGTCAAGAGCTTCGGCGGTGTCCGGGCGCTGCAGGGCGCGGACTTCGCCGCCTACCAGGGTGAGGTGGCCGCGCTGGTGGGCGACAACGGCGCGGGCAAGAGCACGCTGGTGAAGATCCTGTCGGGAACCCTGGCCCCCGACGGCGGCGAGGTCCGGTTCGAAGGCCGCCTGGTCACGATCCCGACCCCGGTCGCGGCGCGCGAGCTCGGCATCGAGACCGTCTACCAGGACCTCGCCCTCGCGCCCGAGCTCGACCCGGCCGCCAACTTGTTCCTCGGGCGCGAGCTGGTCCGTCCCGGGCCGCTCGGCAAGCTCGGGTTCCTGGACAAGGCGGCCATGCGCCGACAGACCAACAAGGCGTTCGCCGACCTCGGGATCGGCCTGCAGGACACCGGGGCGATGGTGGCCAACCTGTCCGGCGGTCAGCGCCAGAGCGTCGCGGTCAGCCGCGCCGCCACCTGGGTCAGCAAGGTCGTGTTCATGGACGAGCCGACCGCCGCCCTTGGCGTGGTCCAGTCGGCCAAGGTGCGGGACCTGATCCGCCGCGTGCGCGACTCCGGCATCGCGGTCGTGCTGATCAGCCACAACATGCCGGAGGTGATGGAGCTGGCCGACCGCATCGAGGTGCTCCGGCTCGGTGTCCGGGTGGCCCGCTACCGCGCCGCCGACACCACCATGGAGCAGGTCATCGCCGCCATGACCGGTGCCCTCGAAACCGGGGAGGTGGCGTGAGCGAGATCCGCGAGGTGCCGCCGGCCGAAGAGGAACGGACGGAGGAGCCGAAGCACACCGGCACGCAGGCCATGCTGCGCAGCCGGCTGACCGAGACGACCACCTGGACATTCCTGATCCTGCTCGGGATCGTGGCCGGGTTCGCCGCCCTCCGCTTCGAGCAGTTCGCCACGGTCTTCAATTTCCGCAACATCGCCGCCGACGCCTCTGGGCTGCTGATCATCGCCGTCGGCATGACGTTCGTGATCATCACGGCCGGGATCGACCTGTCGGTCGGGTCGGTGCTGGTCTTCTCCGGGGTGATCGCCGGCAAGGTCATGCTCGCCCTTGGCGGCCAGGGATGGGACGCGATCGGGGCCGGTCTGGTCGCCGGTCTGGTCGCCGGCACGGCCTGGGGAGTGCTCAACGGCGTGCTGATCACCAAGGCCAGGGTGCCGCCCCTGATCGTCACCCTGGGGACGCTCGGGATGGCGCTGGGGTCGGCCCTGCTGATCACCGGTGGGATCGACGTGCGCGGCATCCCCCTCCAGCTGACCACCACCATCGGCATCGGGCAGCTGGCCGGCGTGCCCTATGTCGTCATCATCGCGGCGGTCGTGACCGCCATCGGCGCGATCATCCTCTCCATGACCCGCTTCGGGCGCTACACCTATGCGATCGGGTCCAACGCCGAGGCGGCCCGACGCGCCGGCATCAACGTCGACCGGCATCTGATCAAGGTGTACGCGCTCTCTGGCTTCCTGGCCGGCATGGCCGGCATGGTGTCGCTGGCCCGCTTTGCGACGACCACCATCGGCGGGCACTCGACCGACAACCTGGCTGCGATCGCCGCTGTCGTCCTCGGTGGCACGAGCCTGTTCGGAGGCATCGGGACGGTGCTCGGCACGGTCGTCGGGGTGTTCATCCCAGCCGTCCTACAGAACGGGTTCGTGATTCTCGGCGTGCAGCCGTTCTGGCAGCAGGTCGCGGTCGGGGCGGTCCTGATCATCGCGGTCTACATCGACCAGCTCAAGCGCCGCGCGCAGGAGCGCGGCGAGAGGAGGTAGCACCATGCGCAGTCGTTGGCTCGTCGGCCTGTTCGCGCTCGCGCTCGTTCTTGCGGCGTGCGGTGGGGACGACAAGGGAGGAGGCACTGGCGGGAGCACCGCCGAGAAGCAGTACAAGCTGACCCTGATCCAGGGGGTCAAGGGCGACCAGTTCTACGTCACCATGCAGTGCGGAGCCCAGGAGGCGGCCACTGCGGCCGGCGCAACCCTGGACGTGACCGCACCAGACGAGTTCGACGCCTCGCTGCAGACCCCGGTGGTGAACGCGGTCGTCGCCAAGAAGCCCGATGCAATCCTGATCGCCCCGACCGATACTCAGGCGATGATCCCGCCGCTGACCCAGGCCAAGGCGGCCGGGATCAAGCTGGTGTTCGTCGACACCACCACCGAGAACGGCGCCGAGCTGGCCGAGTCCGAGATCGCCTCCGACAACGAGGAGGGCGGCCGCGAGGCGGCCCGGACCCTGGCCGAGCTGACCGGCGGCAAGGGCTCGGTCCTGGTCATCAACGTCAAGCCCGGCATCTCGACCACCGACGCCCGGGCCAAGGGATTCGAGGAGGAGATCAAGAAGACGCCAGGCCTCAAGTACATCGGCCAGGAGTACTCCAACGACAAGCCGGAGGTCGCCGCCTCCAAGGCGACCGCCGCCCTGGCCGCCCACCCCGACCTGGTGGGCATCTTCGGCACCAACCTGTTCTCGGCCGAGGGGGCCGCGACCGGGCTGCGCAGCGCCGGTTCCTCCAAGAATGTCAAGATCGTCGGCTTCGACGCCGGCCCCAAGCAGGTGGAGGACCTCGAGCAGGGTGTCGTCCAGGCGCTGATCGCCCAGAAGCCCGCCGACATCGGCAAGGCGGGCGTTGAGCAGGCGATCGCCGCCCTCAAGGGTGAGCCGGTCCAGAAGAAGATCGGCACCGGGTTTGTCGTGGTCACCAAGGACAACATGAACGACCCGGACGTGAAGCCGTTCCTCTACAAGTCGAGCTGCTGACGAACCGGCCAGCGGTCGCCGGGATGCGCCAGGCCCCGGCGGCCGCCGGTGTCGGGCCGGGAACGGGTGCTCGCGCTGGGTGGTCAGCGAAGCGTCCGGAAGAACTGGCGTAGGTCGGTGAGGAGGAGGTCGGGGGCGTCGTGGGCGGCCCAGTGGCTGCCGCGGTCGAACTGGCTCCAGGAGACGATGTTGGCGTGGTCGCGCTCGGCGAATCTGCGGATGGGTCGGAAGTCGAAGGCGAAGCTGGCCAGCCCCATGGG
>JASLIH010000632.1 GCA_030152105.1 Actinomycetes bacterium | reverse complement strand
TGGGCGACGGCGTCACCCTGGTCGCGGGACCGCTGCTGGCCGCCTCGCTCACCCGCGACCCGCGGCTGGTGGCCGGGCTGGCGGTCGCCCAGCGGCTTCCCTGGCTGCTGTTCTCACTGCTCAGCGGGGCGCTGGTCGACCGGCTGGACCGCCGGCTGCTGATGGTGCGGGTCGACGCCGCGCGCTGTGTGGTCGTCGGCCTGCTCGGGGTGGCCGTGCTCGCCGACGTCGCCACCCTGCCCCTGCTGTACGTGGTCTTCTTCGCCCTCGGCACCGCCGAGACCCTGTTCGACAACGCCGCCGTCTCGATCCTGCCCGCGGTGGTGCCCAGGGAGCAGCTGGCCCGGGCCAACGGCCGCCTCCTTGGGGTGCAGATGGTGGCCAACGAGCTGGTCGCCCCGCCGCTCGGCGGGCTGCTGTTCGCGACCGCCGCCGCGGTGCCGTTCCTGCTCGACGCGGGGTCGTTCGCGGCCGCGGCCGCCCTGGTGGCGGCCATGAGCGGCCGGTTCCGGGTCGAGCGGCCCGAGGGCGGCGCCGCGACCACCCTGCGCGATGAGATCGCCGAAGGGGTGCGCTGGCTGGCCAGGAACCGCCTGCTGCGCATCCTGGCCGTGGCCATCGCGCTGATGAACCTGACCCTCTCGGCCACCTTGTCGATCTCGGTCCTCTACGCCCAGGAGCGGCTCGGGCTCGGCTCGGTCGGCTACGGCCTGCTGCTCTCGTCGATGGCCGTCGGTGGGATCTCGGCCAGCCTTGTCGCCGAGCGGGTCATCGGCTGGCTCGGCCCGGCCACAACCATGCGGCTCGGCCTGGTCATCGAGTCCTCGACCCACCTCGTGCTGGCCCTGGCCCGCAGCCCGGTCCTGGTGGGGGCGATCTTCGCCCTGTTCGGCTTCCACGCCATGACCTGGAGCGTGATCAGCCTGTCGCTGCGCCAGGAGCTGATCCCGGCCCGGCTGATCGGCCGGGTCAACAGCGCCTACGCCGTGTTCGGCTTCGGGTCGCTGTCCCTCGGCGCTGTCGCCGGTGGGGTCCTGGCCGCCCGCTACGGGCTGACCGCGCCCTTCTGGTGCAGCTTTGTCGCCATGGCCGTGCTCACCCTGGCCTGCTGGCCGATCCTCAGCGCCCGGGCCGTCGCCCAGGCCCGCGCCCAGGCGGCGACCGACGGCGACCCGCAATGACGCTCCCACCCGAGGAGCCGGGCGTCGTCAGGCGTTGACGTTGGCCATGTGCTCGGGCCCGTAGCGCTCGCCGGCCGCCGACCCGCGGGGCGTGACCTCCTCGATCGCGGCCAGGTCGTCCGCGGTCAGCTCGACGTCCAGGGCGCCGGCGTTCTCCTCCAGGTAGCTGCGCCGCTTGGTCCCCGGGATGGGCACGACGTCGCGTCCCTGGGCCAGCACCCAGGCGATCGCCAGCTGGCTCGGGGTGGCCCCCTTGCCGGCCGCCAGCTCCCGCACCCGCTCCACCAGCTCCAGGTTGCGGTCGAAGTTCGCGCCGGTGAACCGCGGGTGGTCGCGCCGGAAGTCGTCCTCGCCGAAGTCGTCGGGGCTGGTGATCCGCCCCGACAGGAACCCCCGCCCGAGCGGGCTGTAGGCCACCACCCCGATCCCCAGCTCGCGCAGGGTCCCCAGCACCTCGTCCTCGAGGTCGCGGGTGAACAGCGACCACTCGTACTGCCCGGCGCTGACCGGGTGCACGGCATGGGCCCGCCGCACCGTCGCCGGCGCCGCCTCGGAGATCCCCAGGTACCGCACCTTCCCGGCATCGACCAGCTCGGCCATCGCCCCCCAGGTGTCCTCGACCGGCACTGTCCGGTCCACCCGGTGCTGGTAGTACAGGTCGATGTGGTCGACCCCGAGCCGCTCCAGCGAGGCGTCGCAGGCCCGGCGCACGTACTCCGGCTCCCCGTTGACCCGGACCCAGCTGCCGTCCTCCCGCCGCTGGTTCCCGAACTTGGTCGCCAGCACGACCTCGTCCCGCCGCCCGGCGATCGCCCGGCCCACCAGCCGCTCGTTGGTGAACGGCCCGTACACATCCGCGGTGTCAAGGAACGTCATCCCCAGATCGAGCGCCCGGTGGATGGTGGCCACCGACTCCCGCTCGTCCGCCGGCCCGTAGGACTGGCTCATCCCCATGCACCCCAGCCCCAGCGCCGAGACCGTCAGCCCCTGGCCGAGCGTCCGCTGTTCCATCCTCACTCCTGTCGGTCGTGTCGCAGGTGTGGCGTCCCCGTCACCCCGGCCGCCTTGAACTGCCCGACGATGCCGTCGCCTTGCGGCTGTGCTCCGGAAAGGGCGGCGGCCAGCTAGCCTACTCGCCAGGGGTTGGGACAATCGCCACCCGCGCCACTACCATGCAGGACACCGGGACGACGTGCGACCCGCATTCCCCGGGCGTGTAGCTCAGCTGGCCAGAGCGCGTCGCTTACAACGACGAGGTCACAGGTTCAAGCCCTGTCACGCCCACCACACGAACCAGCAGGTCAGGACGTGCGCGACGCAGGTTCGCGTGAGTCTTTCGGTCGCGAGCGGGTCGGCCGGTCCGTCTCTGGTCCGTCAAGGGCTGCTGATTCGCGCATCTGAGACAGCGCGTGCAGCGCATCAAGGCGGTCCTTGAGCGCCTGATCGGCCTCGGGGTAGAGGTGGCCATAGCGGTCGAGGGTGAAGCTGACCGAGGTATGCCCGGCCCGCGCGGCGACCTCCTTAGGATTCGCCCCGGCCGCAATCCACGGCGCCACCGCCGTATGCCGCAGGTCATGGATGCGCAGCCCATCCAACTCGGCCGCCTTGGTTGCCGGCCGCCAGATGCGATGCCGGAACCCGGCTAGCCGCAACGTCCCACCTTGCGTACTCACGAACACCAGGTCGTCAGCGGACCCAGGACGAGCCAGCTGCTCGGCCAGGGCCTCGACCACGACCCGGGGGAGCCCGACACGCCGGTAGCCAGCTCGGGTCTTGGGCGGCCCGAAATGCAGGTAGCCGCTGACCTCGGTAACGATCTCCACCACCTCGACCATCCCACAGTCTAAGTCGACACGGCCGCGGCGAAGCCCAGCTATCTCGCCGATCCGAAGGCCGCCATAGGCACCAAGCAGCACCAGCGCCCGATAGCCGGGCCGGATGCTGTCCGCCAGCCGAGCAACCTCAGCCGGTGTCAGAAAGCGCATCTCCCGCCGCTCGATCCTCGGAAGCGGCACCCGACGACAAGGGTTCTGCCCGATCATGCCGTTGTCGACGGCGGCGCCCAGCACCTTGCCGAGGAGCTGGTAGGCGCGCCGCACGGCGGACGCAGCCAATCCCTGCCTGGTCGTGTGAGTGACCCAAGCGCGAACCTCGTGCTGGGTGATCGCAACCGGCGGCATCGACCCGAAGCGGGGGAGGATGTGGAGCCGGAACAGCCGCTCGTCTGGGGCCTCGGTGTTGGGACGAAGCTCCACCGTTGCCCGACGCTACAAGGCGTACCAGTCCCCGAGCTGCACGCGGCCCAGCGTCGGGTCGGTCCAGGTACCCCGCAGCTTGTCGTTCTCAATCCCGGTGAGGAACCGCTCGGCGTCCTTCTTGCGAGTGAAGCTCTTGGCCCGCTCCCGACCCGAAGGATCGGTGTACCGCGCCAAGTACCTCACCTTGCCATTCCGCTGCCGGCGGCTGATGTGAGCCATCAGCCGGCCCTTCTTGGAGAGCGGCCTGGGAGTGAAGCGCCGACCTCCACGCGGCCGGCACGGACGAACGCGTCCAGGTCGCGAGGGGCGATGCGGACATGCCGACCGAGCTTCGTATAGGCGATGCGCCGCTCAAGAATGAGCCGGCGTACGAACCGCACCGACGTGCCCAGCCGATCAGCGACCTCCTCCACGGTCAACAGCCTGTCCAACACTCGATCCTGCTCCTGCTATGCGGCGGTCATGGTCATGGTGCGAAGCTCCTCTTTAGCGATCCGCCGCTCCCTCGCGGGCACGTCCGGCCGCTGAGGCGGCCAGCCACGCCTCCCCCGTGGACCGGTAGCCACGCCCCAGGTAGCGCCAGGAGGCAACCACGATCACGGCCTGGTCGTCCTCGGGCCGCCCCCAGGCATCCAACGGCAGCATGTCGCCGCGGCGCCGGCGGATGGCATACGTCACTCGGGCCCGCCGCAGCGCCCCCAGGGTGGTCGAGTAGCGGCGACTCTTGGTCGAGAAGTGGCCGCCGAAGCCGAGCATGTGCGCCCACTTGCGCAGCCGCAGCCTCATCAGGCTCGGGCGGTTCCCCAGCTCGAAGCAGGCGCGCACGAGTTCGGCCACATGCGCCGGCACGTCGAGGTCGTCGAGCTCGCCCTCGCCGACTCGGTGGTCGAGGGTAACGCCCAACGCTTCAGTGGCCTTGGTCGCGTACTTGGCGATGTAGCCGGCCACTTGCTCAGCCGACAACTCCTTGTCGTCCTCGCCGGTCTCGGTGATGTGCCGCACGTCGAGCTGCTCGCCCCAACGGGCGGTCAGAGTCACGCCCTGGTCCTCGTCGAGGGCCGGGCAGGGCACCGTCACGGCCTCGGCCGCCTTGCGAACCGCTGCCTTGAGCAGCTCGGCGCTGAACCCCGCCGGGGGCGGAGCCACGCAGCCCGGACAGCCGCAGTCGGTGCCAGCGTCCAGGCGGATGATGGCGTGGAAATTGACCGCGCCGCGCCGTTGGTACTCGGCCACCTTGGCGAACGACACCCGGACCAGCCGCCGCAGCTCCCCCTCGGTCACCCCGACGAGCTGGGCCAGCGCCCGATAGACATAGATGGTGGTTCGCGACCATAGCCGCCCGGGCCAGGGCATTCCACAGCACCTGAGCGCCGGCCTGGTAGCAGCGCGGGCACAGCGGCTCCCCGAGGCGTGGATCGTCGGGGGCGTGGCGTTGCCAGCAGCCGAGGCGGCGGCCATGCGGGCAGGTCTGCCCCTGCCGGTAGGGGTGGCAGGGGAACACCAGCAGCCCCTGCGCCTTGCGGGCGTGGACCCTGCCAAAGGACGGCGCGGTGAAGGTCACGAACAGTCGAGGATGGGCGCTAACCGTCTCAGGGATGCCCTTGCCGCCTCTGAGCCGGCGGCCAGGAGCTGGAAGCTGTCGGCTTGGTAGGTCGCGGAGCAGGACGGGCAGACCGAAACACGGCGGTTGCCACAGGCCTTGAGCAGGGTGGCGTCCGGCTCCCGGTCGGTCGCGTACACGGTGCGGACCTCACCCGTCTCGGGGTCGGCGTGGTCGACCCGTCCGCGGAGGCGTACCGGGTGGGTGCAGTAGCCGGTGGCGGCAACCTGCTCGGCCCAGCGCGCATAGCCAGAGCCGGCCGGTCGATCGCCTCCTGGACAACCGCTTCACCCGCCAGCGACGCGAGACCGGCAAGGGCGCCTACGACGTGGAGATGAAGGAGCTGGGCTTCACCCCAGGGGTCGAGCTGGTTGAAGTCGGGCCGGTCACACCTTCCGATGAGATCGTCAAGCGCCTTCAGCTCGACCCAGGAGAGCAGACCCTCATCCGCCGACGCCGCATGTACGCCAATGGCGAGCCCATGCAGCTCGCCACCTCCTACATCCCCTGGTCGCTGGCCGAGGGCACACCCATGGCTGAGCGCGATACCGGGCCCGGCGAGATCTACTCCCGGCTCGCTGATATCGGCCACGCCGCGGTCCGGTTCACCGAGGACGTCAGCGGCCGTATGCCGACTCCTGAGGAAGCCGAGTTCCTCCGCCTCACGCCGCCACAGCCAGTGTTCTTCCTGATCCGCGTCGCCTTCGATGGCAAGGATCGCCGGTCGAGACCTGCGAGCACATCATGTCCGGTGATCGCTGGCAGCTCAGCTACGCAGGGGCGGCCGATTGAAGCTGATGCTCGTAAGAAGTTTCTCTACCACTTCAAGGCCGGCCCTGCGGGCGGCAGGTCAACCGGGAGGACATCATTACCCGGTTGCCAGCCGTAGCGCCTGGCCCGGTCGCCGGCGTGGGATCTTCCGTCGTATCTGCGAGATCATGTAGTCCGCACAGGCGCGGGCCTCGGATGGCCAACCGGTCCATTTGTCCGGTTGCAGGCCAAGATACATGGCCCGCGCCCGCTCCATGAGCTGTTGACAATCTGGCGGCAATCGCTCCTGCGCCCACAGAGCCGCTCGGTCCTTCCGGTCAATTACACCGGTGACGACCGTCTGCCAAATACGCGCCAACCTGAGCAGGAGGTTCCGCGTATCTCCTTCAAATTCGTCCATGAATACATCGATATCGCTGACCATCGCCGTGACGCAATCGTCCATCAGCACCGGGTCCAGCAGCTCGCCCGGCGGTGGCCCGAACAGCGGCTGGTCACCCAGCAGACCGATGGTCAGCAGGGTTGTCAGGTCGGGGTTGACGGTCACCTGCAGTGCCAAGTCATCCCCGTTCTCGAAGCGCTTGCGCAGCCACTCCCCGTACTGCAGGTCGAAGCTTGGCGGATACCGCCAGGGCCGCACCTGCGGCTGCGCCACCACGGTGACCTCAACACAGCGCTCTGGGCCGGGAGGCGGCCACGGGGCCGATATCGTCATCAGGCCCTCCACGAGCTGGCGTTTTTCCACCAGGGTGGCTGGGCGGCCGGTGATCACCAGAATGTCAATGTCACTTGTCGGCTGCACGCCGCCCAATACCGCCGACCCATGCTCATAGGCACCGAGCACATCACGGCCAAATACCTCTCGCACCAACCGCAG
>JASLIH010000558.1 GCA_030152105.1 Actinomycetes bacterium | reverse complement strand
GGCCCCCAGTAGCCGTAGCCGAGCAGGGCCACCCGCGGCTGGTCGCTGGTTCCCATAGGCTCATCGTAGTGCCGTTGGGGCGGTGACAGGCTGTTCGCAGGATCGACTGCCTGCAGCCTTGTCGTTCACGATGCGCTTGGCCGCCTGTACCTCTACCTCAGGTTGAAACCACCGCAACAAGACGCGAGCGGCGGAAGCAGTCCGCCGCTCGCGGGTGTTCCCGGTCGGTCAGCTGGCCATGTGGGAGCGGGTGCGCGGGCCCTGGCTGGCGGGGTGGCGGCGTCGGTACAGCAGCCACATGGCCAGCCCGGTCAGGGTGGCAGCGGTCACGCCGGCCAGCCCGGGGAGCCACTGACGGATGGGCGAGTGGGTGGCTGCTGGGGTGGTCGGCTGGGTGGTTGGCAGCGTGACCGTTGGTGTCGTGATGCCGCCGTTGTCGATCGGTGGTCCCGTCGGGGGCGGTGGCGGCGGGTCAGGCGTGGTGGTGGGCGGACCGTGGGGGGCGGGGGTCAGGGAGTAGCGGGCGATGCTCACCCCGGCACCACGAGAGGACCGCAGCTGGTACAGCTGGCCGTCGGGCCCGACCCGCAGCCCGGTCATGGGGGAGTCGCCGTACACCACGCGCACCTCGGGGGCGATCGCGAACTGCAGGCTGGTCCCACCGGCCCGGGCCAGCCGCAGGACCTGGTACTCGTACAGGTACCTGGTCTTGGTCTGCTGGGTGACCTCGAGCACGACCACTGGGTCGCCGCCGACCAGGGCCGGCGTGCCGGCCAGGGCGCCGAGGTCGCTCTGGCTGGTGACCCGCCAGCCGCGCAGGATCCGGCCGGCCTGATTGGTGAGGGCGATGCGCCACTCGCCGCCCATGGCCTGGTGGGTGGCGCCCAGCCGCAGCCCGCCTGGGAGAGGCTGCTGGGGGCTGGTCCGGCGGCGTTGCTCGGCTATTGGCAGGGGCCGCCCGGCCGGCGTGGTCAACGGCGTCCACCAGTGCCCAGGTCGGCCCCCGTACATGTACAGGGCGTTGTCGGGGCCGATGCGCAGCTGGGCGTTGAAGATCTCATCGATGGTTTCAGCGGTCCAGCGGAGCTGGCCGCTGGGAGTGAGTGCGGCCAGCCGGAGCGTCTTGGGCCCGGGCCCGGGTGGGGGCACGTAGGTGGCGTAGATGGTGTGGTCGGCAGCGACGGTGAAGTTGGCGATCCGCTCCAGTGGGTCCATAGGCAGCGGCACCGACCGGGCCGGCCGGTCGGGCTGGCCGGGCTGCCACACCAGCAGCTGGTGGTTGACCTCGTCCAGCAGCCAGACCGAGCCGTCCTGGGCGACGTCGAACGACCACGGCCCATAGGACACCCCATCGGCGCCCTTGGGTGGTGAGGAGAACCCGACCTGGTCAGGGTCGGCGCGAGCCACGATCGCGTCAGGTGGGCGGAGGTGGCCGAAGCGGTGGATGCCCAGCGCCACCGGCGGCGGGACGCTGGAGGTGGCTGCAGCCGGCTGGACGGCAGCGCCCAGCACCAGCGCCAGCCCAGCGGCCAGGGCGAGACTGGCCCGGACGAGGGCAGGGACGAACTGACGGGTGGGATGCATGATGGCTCCTTTCGACGAGCCTGAGCGGGATGGTTAGGCGGCCAACCCCAGCGCCTGGGGCCCACGGTCACTGGACGACAGTGGCGGCTGGCTGATGGCGGCGGCGGTCGCGGCGGAGGCGACGCTGAGCAGGCGGGCCAGCTCGGAGCTCCACAAGCGGCAGGCATTCCGGGTGGCCAGGTCCGGTCCAGGCCGGTCGGTCATGTCGGCCAGCACGCCCGCCAGGACCAGGACCTCGACGCCCGGCATGAGCTGACCCACCTGGCTGCGCGAGTAGTGGAGTTGGTAGCGGTCCTCGTCGCTGGTGTCAGCAGCGGCGGCGACGACGGTCAGCAGCTCGACGAGCTGGGTCACCTGCGCACCCGACAGTCTGATGGTGGTGATCATGGCCGGCTCCTCCAGACAATTTCCGAAATCTCTATAAGGGGAGTTTGGCCTCGGCCCATCACGAACCACACTCAACGCTGTTTCGCTCGCAGCGCGAATTGATTACTTGGGTGCCTCAACGAGGACACGGGAATTGTTACGGTCCTATTGGGGCTGGTAGAAGCCAAGAGCACGCCAATTGTGGCGCAGAACACCGCTGCCATGTGACGTGTGACACTGACAGCGGCCGACAACAGCCCTCAGGGGAGTCCAGCTGGGGTCATGGGATCGAGAGGCCGCCTTGCCACAGACGCAATCGGCCAACTCTGGTTCCTTTGCCTGCGGTCAACTCGACCCGCACGGCCCCATCCAAGACGCTTTTTCGGTTCGCAACCGGGTTGAGTCGGGTTCGCGCCTGCCGTGACACGTTGTCGTCACCCTGCCGTGATCAGCCCCCGCCACCCTAGAGGTGCTGCACCGCCAAATTCGCGCTATCCGGGGGGAGATCACCATGCAAGTTGTCCGCATCATCGCCACGCTCTTATTGGCCGCCACCGCCGCCATGGTCACCGTCGCGGCCGCGCCAGCCTCAGCCACCACCATCAGCACCGCCGTCGTCGTCCAGGCCAGCCCCAATCCGGTCATCGCCGGGCACTCGGTGACCCTGTCGGGATCGGTCGGCCCACAGGGGGCGGCCACCGACTGTGCCGACCTCCTGCTGTACTCCCAGGCGTTCAGCCTCACCAACGACCCGACCATGGCCCCGGTGTACACGACAGCCACGCCGTCAGGAGCCTTCTCGGCCACCACCAGGATCCCCCGCGCCAAGGCGGCCGAGACCTACCCGATCCACCTGCGCTGTGGTGGGGCAACCGTCGGCGGGGGCAGCCTCGTCGTCCGAGCGGCACCCAGCACGCTCCAGGTCAGCCCCCCTTCGGTCACCGCCGGGGATACCATCACCGTGTCCGGATGGCTTCCCCCGGCCCCGGGCTCGGCATGTGCAACCGGCGTCACCCTGCTGTCCAGGGCGTTCGTCGCCACCCACGAGTTCGCGGATGTGCCCGCCATCGAGGCGGCCGTCAAGGCGGACCGAACCTTCACGGTCACGACCAGGATCCCCCGCTCCAAGGCGGCTGGG
>JASLIH010000550.1 GCA_030152105.1 Actinomycetes bacterium | reverse complement strand
CAAGGATGAGCGGCCTCTTGTCGACAAGGCTGCCGATGAACGAGTCGGCGAACTCGGTTAGCGTCGTCATGCTCGCCACCCTATGTCCGCGGCAGGTGGTGGCTCATTCAGACAGCGAGCGTGCGGGCGCCGACGGCCCTGGCCAGGGCAGCCGGGTCCGTTGTGGGCGCATCGCAGACGAACCCGCGGCATACGTACGCCACCGGCGCACCGTCAACCTGCCCGCGGTCGCGCAGCAGCGGAACGGCAGCTCGCTGTGACTGGTCGCCAACCGCGATCACCGCACCCGGTGCGGTGCCGAGAAATGCCGTACGCCGAAGCAGGCGGGTCCGGTCGTCGTCGGCCGGGCCGACGATCGCGATCTCGCGCGGGCCGTCGGCAAGCGCCTCGGCGACGGCGAGGCCCCAGCCGATGAACCGAGGTGCCCTGGCGGCGAGCGCGGCGGTGGGACCGAGTGCTTGGGCAGCGGCCTGCTGGTGATCGGCCGAGCCCGTGTAGGCGGCATAGCTGAGCAGCGCCCCTGCGGCGGCCGACCGGCCTGATGGTGTCGCGTTATCCGTCGGGTCCTGCGGGCGGCGGACGAGCCGCTCGGCGTTGCGTGCGGTGTCGAAGAACTCGCCGTCATCCTCCCTGAACTCGGTCAGGACGACATCCAGGAGAACGCCGGCAACGGTGAGCCAGGAGTCGTCGGCGGTCACTGAATACAGCGTCAGGAAGCCCTCGGCAACGTCCGCGTAATCCTCGAGGAGTCCCATCGAGCTGCCAGCGTGCCCGAGTCTCGACGTGCGCAGGAGGCAGGTCGACGCCCCCCCGCCCGCGGCGGCCCGGGTAACGCCCTGCCGCGCCTGCCCGTCGAGGTGTACGGCCAGCAGAAGACCACCCGCGGCGGTGGCCGCGTCGACATAGTCAGACCGGCCGACCAGCTCCCCAGCCTCGGCGAGCGCGGCGATCGCGAGCCCGTTCCAGGCAGCCACCACCTTGTCGTCGCGAGCCGGCCGGGTTCTGCCGTCCCTGTCGGCCTGCAGCGCCTTCCTGATCCGCGCGTACCGCGCCTGATCGGCTGGATCGGTGCCGAGCTGGAGAACCGACGTTCCGTGCTCGAAGGTCCCCGCGTCGGTGACACCGTAGATCTGGCTTGCCCAGTCACCGTCATCGTCACCCAGCGCCTCGCGCAGCTGGCCTGGGCTCCATACATAGAACTTGCCTTCCGCGCCGTCGGTGTCGGCGTCGAGTGCGGAGGCGAAGCCACCTTCTGGAGTCCGCAGTTCTCGAAGGATCCAATCGGCTGTCTCGGTGACAACGCGCCGCGCAAACTCGTCGCCCGTTGACCGCCAGAGATGCGCATAGACCCGCAGCAGCAGCGCGTTGTCGTACAGCATCTTTTCGAAATGCGGGACCGTCCAGGTCGCATCGACGCTGTAGCGAGCAAAGCCTCCGCCAAGCTGGTCATACATGCCGCCGCGGGCCATCGCCTCGCAGGTCTGCCGGACCATCTCGAGCGCCTCGGCGTCGCCGGTGCGCGCATGGTGGCGGAGCAGAAACTCCAGCACCATGGACGGCGGGAACTTCGGCGCCGTACCGAAGCCGCCGCTGCGCGGATCAAAGTCGGATTGCAGCACACGCACAGCCGCCGCCAGCTCCTCAACACCGGCCGGCTGCGCACCCGCAAAGGACGGCATGCGCTGGCCCACCTGGCGAACGACGTCGGCGCCGAGTTGCTCGATCTCGTCCCGCTGGGTCCGCCATGCTGCTGAAATCGCGAGCAAAAGCTGAGTGAAGCTCGGCATGCCGAACCGCGGGGTGGGCGGGAAGTAGGTGCCACAGTAGAACGGCTCGCCCGACGGCGTCATGAACACGGTCATCGGCCAGCCGCCTTGACCGGTCATCGCTTGGGTGGCCTCCATATACACGGCGTCGACGTCGGGCCGCTCTTCCCTGTCCACCTTGATGTTGACGAAGTTTTCGTTCATGAGCTGCGCCGCCTTGGGGTCCTCGAAGGACTCGTGCGCCATGACATGACACCAGTGGCAGGCGGCGTAGCCGACGGAGAGGAGCACTGGCACGTCACGGTGGCGGGCCTCCGCGAACGCCTCGTCCGACCACTGCCACCAGTGCACCGGGTTCTCTGCGTGCTGGAGCAGGTACGGGCTCGTCGCATCCTTCAACCGATTCATCACCATCTCCTGACTCACCGCCACCCTACGTAGCCCGGTCTGGAGCCTGGTCGTCGCCACTCGTATCACGCCGGCTGCAGCACCCCCGGCCAGATGCAGCGATCGACGAGATATTTCGGCACAGCCTCGACGATCTTGCCAGCCTGCCCCGGCAACGAGCCGGTCCGGGTTGTCCCGCAAGCCGCCGCTTGGAAGGGTGGGCGCGTGCGCGCACTCGGGGCTGGCGATCCGGACCGGATCGGGCCGTACCGATTGCGCGCGAGGCTGGGCGGGGGCGGTATGGGGACCGTCTACCTCGGCACCTCGCCCGGCGGGCGACCAGTGGCCGTCAAGGTGGTCCATCCCGAGCTAGCCGACGATCCCGGCTTCATCCAGCGTTTCCGCCTCGAGGTAGAGCTGGCCAGGCGAGTACAGGGCTTCTGTACGGCTCCGGTCCTCGACGCCGACCCAGATGGGCCGCGACCCTGGTTGGCCACGCTCTATGTCGCTGGGCCCTCCCTGCTGCAGGCGGTCAAGGAATGTGGCCCGCTGCCCATCGCGACCGGACGGATTCTCGCCGCCGGGCTCGCCGAGGCGCTGGTGGCGATCCACTCGTCGGGCATCGTGCATCGCGATCTCAAGCCGGCCAACGTGCTGCTCGCAGCGGATGGTCCGCGGGTCATCGACTTCGGCATCGCCCGCGCGCTCGACGGGACGATGCTGACGAGAACCGGTCTCGTCATCGGCTCCCCGGGATACATGGCCCCGGAGCACATCCGCGGCGGTCCCACCGGACCCGCCGCTGACGTCTTCTCGTACGGGGCCACACTTGGCTTTGCCATGATCGGCCGCAGTGTCTTCGGCAACGGCGAACCGCCCGCAGTCGTCGATCGGGTGGTCGAAGGCGCTGCCGACCTCGGCGCGGTGCCCGTTGTGATCCGTGATTTGGTGGCTCGGTGCATCCAGGCCGATCCGGCGCGCCGTCCGACGGCACGCGCCCTGCTTGCGGAGCTTTCGCCGATCGCTCAGGAAAGCGGGTACGGCCCGGCCGGCTGGCTGCCTGAGCCCGTAACCACGCTTGCCGAACGGGCGGCTACGGCGCTGCTGACGATCGCGGCACAGCCCACCGCCGCGGTTGGCGAGGACATGGCGGCGGTGGGACAGGAGCCTGCGGGGCTGAGGCCGGCGCGGTCTGGGAAGACACAAGGCCGCATCGATGGACGAGCCGGGGGCACCGCGGGTAAGG
>JASLIH010000421.1 GCA_030152105.1 Actinomycetes bacterium | reverse complement strand
CACGATCAGGACGACCACCCAGGTGCTCATGGGGCGTCCCTCCCGTCCAGCTCGTCCGGTTCCAGAATGCTGTGCTTAGTTTGTCACAGGATGTGGACGGCCAGACCCCTCCCGGCCGAGATCGGTGACCGGGCCCTCGGTGAGGCCGCCGGCCCCCCCGCTGAACAGGCGCCAGAACGCGTCCGCGGCCAGGATGAACGGCGGGTAGCCGAGGTAGCCGAGGATCGGCATCTCGAACACCTGGAAGCCGCCGAAATAGGGGATGTGGTACTGCCAGAAGGGCAGCGCCCCCCAGTTCCACAGCTCCCACAGGACCCCGGTGCCCAGGCCGGCCACGGCCAGCAGCACCACCGGCCCGGCCCGGCCCTGGCGGACCAGGCCGATGATGCTCGGCCGGCCGCGCAGCTCGGCGACCGCGTCCAGGACGGCCAGGGGGGCCAGCCAGACCAGCGGGAACGTCTGGTCCGGGAACAGGTAGAGCAGCGGCACGCAGACCAGGCCGACCACGACCAGGGCGGTGGCGGTCCAGGACGGCAGTGGGACGGCCGGCGGGTGCGGGAACCGCACGAAGGACCGGAGCAGGTCGCGGGACTCGGCCAGCGCCGGCAGCACGAACAGGAACGACAGGGTCTTCAGCGTCATCAGGGCCGGGCCGGCGACGACGTGCTCGCCGACATAGCTCCAGTTCTCCAGCCGCCAGTTGGCGACCTCGAAGGCCCACCAGAACGGGGCGCTCAGGGCGAACATGGCCGCCAGCCGCCAGCCGCCGCCGTGGATGAGGGAGTGGCCGGCCCTGGCCCACACGACCGCGTCGGCGGCCAGGATGAAGCCGGTCCAGACCAGGTCGAACCAGTGGGTGCGGAACGGCTCGACGCCGGCCAGGCTGACCCCCCAGCCAACGCCGCACAGGGCCAGCCCGGCGACCAGCTGGGCGGCCACCAGGCGGCGGTCGGGGACGTCGGGCCGGCCGGTGCCGGCGTCGCCTGGACGCTCCCGGGTGCCCTCGGGCGTGCTCACCTCGGCCTACTCCCGGCCGGCCGGCTCGGCCATGGGGACGGCCCGCCGGCCGCGGCGGCGCGAGGGGCGGACGGCGGCCGGGTCCTCGGGCTCGACCTGGAGGATGCCCTCGGCCACCGACCCGACCCGGATGCGCTGGCCGGTGCCGAGGCTGCCCTCGCCGGTGGCCAGCCGGGCCCGCCACATGGCCCCGTCGACGACCACGATGCCGCCCGGGTTGAGCACGCTGCGCACCACCCCGCGGGAGCCGACCAGGGCCTCGGTGCCCATCGGGGCCTGGCGCTGGGAGCGGAGGATGACGGTCAGGACGACCACGAACCAGGCCAGCGACCACAGCACCCCGAGGACGGCCAGGCGGCCGTCGACCCGCAGCAGCGGCGACGGGCTGGCGAACAGCCACCAGGACCCGGCGGCGGTCAGCCCGGCCGCGCCGGCGGTGGCCAGGCCGAGGCCGCCCATGGCGGCGTCCACCGTGAACAGGGCCTGGCCGGCCAGCAGGAGCGCCAGGGCCAGCCAGTTGGTGGGCAGGACGAGCAGCGCGAACACGGCCAGCAGGAGACAGGCCAGCCCGGCCCCCCCGGCGACCCCGAACCCGGGCTGGAACCACTCGAAGGACAGGCAGGCGGCCGCGGCCAGCAGCAGCAGGTAGGCCAGGGTCGGGTTGGCCAGGCCGTGGCGGACGCGGTCGAGCAGGGAGCGGGACAGGAACCGGACCTGGAAGCCGGTCACCTCGAGCGGCCGGCCGTCGACCGCCTGCCCGTCGAGCCGCCGGACCGCGTCGGGCAGGGACTCGGCCTGGTAGTCGGCCAGCCCGGCCGCCTCGGCGGCCGCCCCCGAGATCCGGGACCGCCCGACCGCCGCCGGCAGGCCGGAGGCGGCGAACAGCGCCGCCTCGGCGGCCGGGTCGCGGCCCCGGCCCAGCTCGGCCGGGAGGGCCGGCCCGATCCGGGCGTCGCGGGCCACCCCGACGACGTCGGCCCCGGCGAGCAGGAACGTGGCCGCCCCGGCGGCCTCGGCCGACCGCGGCCCGACCCACACCGCCACCGGCACCCCGGCGTCGGCGACCGTCCGCCGGACCTCGGCCGGGTCGACCCCGAGGCCCCCGAAGCTGGAGACCTGGATCAGGAAGACCCGCGCCCCCCGCCGCTCGGCCCCGGCCAGGTCGCGCCGCAGCGCCCCGAGCACGCTGGCGTCCAGCACCCCGGAGGCCTCGAACACCTCGACGACCGGCCCGCCAGCCTGGGCATGGGCGGGCAGCAGCCCCAGGGTGCCCAGCAACACACCAAGGAGGCAGAGGAGGGAGGCGGCTCGTCGCATCGCCCCCATTGTTCCCGCCCACCCCGCCCCGCGCCAGGGCGGCTAGGATGGCGGACCATGCTGGAGGTGCTGGAACAGGCTCGGCTGCTGGTCGTCACGGGCAAGGGCGGGACCGGGAAGACGACGGTCGCGGCCGGGCTCGCCGTGGCGGCCGCCGGGCGGGGACGACGGGTGCTGGTCGCCGAGGTCGAGGGGCGCCAGGGGCTGGCCGGGCTGTTCGGGCGCGACGCCCTCGACCACCGGGAGGCGCCGGTCGCCGAGGGCGTGCACGCGCTGGCCGTCGACCCCGACGAGTCCCTGCGGGAGTACCTGGACCGGTACGGGTTCGCCCCGCTGGCCCGGCTGCTGACCTGGGCGCACCTCAACCGGTTCATCACCGCGGCCGCGCCCGGGCTGGGAGACGTGCTGCTGGTCGGCAAGGTGTGGGAGGCCGCGACCCGGGAGGCGCGGCCCGGGTCGGGAGGGGTCCGGGGAGGGGGGCACTCCCTCCCCGGTGGGTCGGGGGCCTATGACCTGGTCGTGCTGGACGCGCCGCCGACCGGGCGGGTGGTGCCGTTCCTGCGGGCGCCCGAGACGGTGGCCGAGCTGGCTCGGGTCGGGCCGATCCGGCACCAGGCCGACCGGGTCAGGGACCTGCTCGACGACCCGGCCCGGACGGCCGTGCTGCTCACCTGCCTGCCCGAGGAGCTGCCGGTGACCGAGACCCTGGAGGGGGTCGCGGCGCTCCGGGAGGCCGGGCTGCCGGTGGCCGGGGTGGTCGCCAACCGGGTGGCCAGGGACCGGCTGGGCGGGCGCGCCGGGCGGCTGGCCGGCCTGGCCAGGGACCCGGCGTCGCTGGCCGCGGCCGCGGCGGCGGCCGGGGCCGAGCTGGACCGGGCGGCCCTGGCGACGCTGGTCTCCGAGGCCAGGGACCGCCAGCGCCAGGTGACCCGCGAGCGCCGCCTGCTCAAGGAGCTGCGGGCCGGGCTGGACGGGCTGCCCCTGGTCCAGCTTCCGTCCCTGGCCGACGGGGCCACCGGTCCGGACGAGGTCCGCGCCCTGGCCGGCCACCTGGTCGCGGCGTGACCCCCCTGGCGGAGCTGGCCCGGACGGCGCGGATCGTGGTGTGCTGCGGGTCGGGCGGGGTGGGCAAGACCTCGACCGCGGCCGCGGTCGCCCTGTGGGCGGCCGAGAACGGGCGGCGGACCTGCGTGCTCACCATCGACCCGGCGCGGCGGCTGGCCCAGGCGCTCGGGCTCGACCTGCTCTCCAACGAGCCCCACCCGGTCAAGGCCGTGGGGCTGCCGGCGCGAGGGCCGGGGAGCCTTGACGCGATGATGCTGGACATGCGGCGGACCTTCGACGAGGTGATCGAGCGCTACGCCCGGGACGCCGAGCAGGCCGACCGCATCCTGGCCAACCGGTTCTACCAGCGGCTGTCCTCGACCCTGGCCGGGACCCAGGAGTACATGGCCATGGAGAAGCTGTACGAGCTGCACGAGTCCCAGCGCTACGACCTGCTGGTGGTCGACACCCCGCCGACCCGGTCGGCGCTCGACTTCCTCGACGCCCCCGACAACCTCAACGAGCTGCTCGACGCGCGCGCCTTCCGGCTGCTGATCGCCCCCGCCCAGCGGATCGGGCGCAGCTACCTGCGGGGGCTGAACCTGGCCACGACGGCCATGTCCAGGATGGTCAGGCGGGTCACCGGGTCGGAGCTGCTGGCCGAGGTCGGCGAGTTCTTCGCCGCCTTCGAGGGCATGTACGACGGGTTCAAGGAGCGGGCCGGGCTGGTCTACGACCAGCTCAAGCACCCGAGCACGGCGTTCGTGGTGGTGGCCACGCCGGACGGGGCGGCGCTGCGCGAGGCCGCCTACTTCGCCGGGCGCCTGGCCGCCGACCGGATGCCGCTCGGCGCCCTGGTGGTGAACCGCATCCACCAGGCCGGCCAGGTCCCTTACGTGCCGGCGGCGGGCCGCGGGCGGCTACGGGCCGCCGGGGCCGACGGCCGCCTGCTGGCCGACCTGCTGGAGCAGCACGACGGCCTGGAGGCCCTGGCCGCGGCCGAGCAGCGCCGCGTCCGCGAGCTGCTGGACCGGGTCCCCAACCTCGGCGTCGTCCAGGTCCCGTTGCTGAACGACGACGTCCATGACCTGCCGGGACTGCGCCGGCTGGGCGCGCACCTGTTCGCCTGATCGACGCTAGGGCTCCACCGGGGCCAGGGAGACGCCGGCGTCGCGCAGGCGCTTCTCGGCGGTGTCGAGCAGCTCGCTGCGGACGCGGTCGGGGTCGTCGCTGCGGGAGTCGACCCAGAAGGTGAGGCGGAGGCGCCGGGCGCCCTGGCCGAGCTGCTGGGTGAGCAGGCGGGGCTCGGGGTCGTCGCTGACCCCCTCGAGCCCGGCCGCCACCTCCAGCAGCAGCTCCCTGGCCCTGGCCGCGTCCTGGCCGTAGGGGACCTCCAGCAGGACCTCGACCCGGCGCCGCATGGTGGCCGTCGAGTTGGTCAGGACCTGGGTGAACAGCAGCTTGTTGGGGACAAGGACGAGCTGGCCGTCGGGGGCGCGGAGCCGGGTCGCCCTGACCCGGATCTCCTCCACCTCGCCCTCGGCCTCGGCGATGGCGATGTGGTCGCCCTCGGTGAAGGGGTGCTCGAGCAGCAGCACGATGCCGGCGGTGAAGTTGCTGACGATGTCCTGGAGGGCGAAGCCGAGGGCCACGGTGGCCAGGCCGAGGCTGCCGACCAGCACCCCGAGGTTGACCCCGCCGAGCGACAGGGAGACCAGCAGCCCGAGCGCGAACGCGGCGTAGTAGGCGAGGGTGGCCACCACCACCACGACATGGCGCTCGGCCCGGCCCCGCCGCAGCGCCCGCTCCACCATCGAGCGGACCAGCCTGGCCACCACCACGGTGAGCACGATCGCGACCACGGCGGCGGCCAGGTAGGGCAGCCGGTTGACGAACCCGTCGCCGAACTCCCGGAACGACTCGGCCAGGCGGACGGCCTCCCTCAGTAACGTTCGGGCGTCGAATTGCCCGTGCCGATCGACCACCCTATATCATCCCGTCAGCATGGCCGACGCTCCGATCCCCGCGCCGCCAGCCCGTCTGTCCCGCGGTCGTGCAGCCTCCGTGGTGGGCGGTCGGCTGGTGCTGATCGTCGCCCTGATCACCGGCGTCTCCCTGGTCGCCAGCGTCGCCCTGCTCCCGCTGGTGGTCCCGGCCGGCGGCCTGGCCAGGGACACCGCCAACAAGCTGGGCGACGTTCCCCCGCTGGCCGAGGCCCTCCCCGACCCGGCCCAGCGGTCGGTCATCTACGCCGCCGACGGCAAGACCGCCCTGGCCACCATCTGGCTGGACGAGAACCGCCGGGTGGTCCCCCTCTCGGGCATCCCCAACCGGGTCCGCAACGCCGTCATCGCCATCGAGGACGACCGCTTCTACCAGCACGAGGGGGTCGACTTCCGGGGCATCGCCCGGGCCGCCGTGACCGACCTGCGCTCGGGCCACATCGCCCAGGGCGGCAGCACCCTCACCCAGCAGCTGGTCAAGCTGACCGTCACCGGCAACTCCCGGACCATCGACCGCAAGCTCCGCGAGGCCATGTACGCGGTCGACCTGGAACGGCGCTACAGCAAGGACCAGATCCTCGAGTACTACCTGAACCAGGCCTACTTCGGCGAGGGTGTCTACGGCATCGCCACCGCCGCCCAGCACTACTTCGGGAACACCTCGATCAAGTTCGTGTCCCTGGCCCAGGCGGCCTCGCTGGCCGCCACCATCGCCGCCCCCGAGCGGTACAAGCCGACGTCCAAGAAGTCCAACCTGGCCCGGCGCAACCTGGTCCTGGACCGGATGCAGGAGCTCGGCTACGCCACCGGCAAGGAGGTGGCCAGGGCCAAGAAGGAGAAGCTCCGGATCGACCTGTACACGCCGCCCCGGCGCCAGCCCTACTTCGAGCGCTACATCGTCGACCAGCTGCTGAACGACCCCAGCTACAACAAGGCCCTTGGCAAGGTCGGCACCGACGAGCGCAAGCGCAAGGTCTTCCAGGGCGGCCTGCGCATCCACACCACCCTCCAGAGCCCCAAGCAGGCGATGGCCGCCAGCGCCGTCCAGGGCCAGATGAACCAGTTCGGCGGCGACCCGGCCGGCGCGCTGGCCAGCGTCGAGCCCGGCACGGGCCGGATCGTCGCCCTCTACGGAGGCAAGAGCTTCAAGAAGTCCCAGGTCGACCTGGCCACCGCCAAGGGCGGCAGCGGGTTCCAGCCGGGGTCGACGATGAAGATGTTCTTCATCGTGGCCGCCCTCGAGAAGGGCATCTCGCCCGGGCTGACCATGGCCGGCCCGGCAAGAATCACCATCCCCAACCGGCGCTGCTACACCGGCAACGGCCCCTGGAGCCCCGGCAACGCCGGGGACTCGAGCGCCGGCGTCTACAACATGTACGGGGCCACCGCCCACTCGGTGAACACCTGGTTCGCCCAGCTCGCGGTCAAGGTCGGTCCCGAGCGGGCGCTCGAGGTGGCCCGCAGGATGGGCATCAGCAACATCCCGCCGCGCGGCTCGAGGGCGTACGCGGAATGGAACGTCTGCTCGCTGGTGCTGGGCGTCAAGGAGGTCTCGCCCCTCGACATGGCCGGCGCCTTCGGCGTCCTGGCCAACAAGGGCGTCCGCTGCGCCCCGTACTCGATCACCAAGGTGTTCACCCCGGGCGAGCGCAAGCCGCTGATCGAGAACCGGCCCGACTGCAAGCGGGTCATCGACGAGAAGATCTCCACCCGGACCGTGGCCATGCTGCGCGGGGTCATCAACGGCGGCACCGGCCACCGGGCGTCGCTCGGGGCCAGGCCGGTGGCCGGCAAGACGGGCAGCGCCCAGGACAACCTGAGCGCCTTCTTCGCCGGGTTCACCCCCCAGCTGTCGACCGCGGTCTGGGTCGGCTTCCGGGCCCGGCGGGTGCCGATGCGCACCCAGTTCAACGGCGGGCCGGTGTACGGCGGGACCTTCCCGGCGCTGATCTTCCACGACTACATGGCGGCCGCCCTGGCCGGCGCGCCGGTCGTCGGGTTCCCGGCCGCCCCGCCACCCCCGTCCCCGCCGGCGATGGGTGTCCCCTCCGTGGTCGGGCTGTCCCTTGGCGAGGCCCAGGCCGTGCTCGGCCGGGCCGGGTTCCGCACCTCGGCCCGGCAGATCCCCAGCGCCCAGCCGGCCGGCACGGTGGTCCGCCAGGGCCCGCGCGCCGGGACCAAGCTGCGCCAGGGCGGCACCGTCTACCTGGCCGTCTCCGGCGGGCGCAAGGGCGGCGGGGTCGTGCCCGGGGTGGTCGGGCTCCAGGTGAACGTGGCCCGGGCGCTGCTGACCAGGGCCGGGTTCAGCTCCGGGCTGGCCTACACCAACAGCGGCCCGCCCGGACGGGTGGCCGCCCAGAGCCCGGGGGCCGGCGCCCGGCTGCCCAAGGGCTCCTACGTCACCCTGCTGGTCAGCCGGCGGGGCTAGCCGCCCAGGCGCTCCAGCACCAGGCGGCGGACCTCGTTGCCGTCGGCCCGGCCCTTGACCTGGGGCATCAGGCGGCCCATGACCTTGCCGAGCTCCCTGGGGCCGCTGGCTCCCGAGGCGGCCACCGCCTCGTCGACCAGCCGGGCCAGCTCGGCCGGGTCGAGCCCGGCCGGCAGGAACCGCTCCAGCACCGAGCGCTCGTAGGCCTCCTGGTCGGCCCGCTCGGGCCGGCCGGCGTCGCGGTAGACCTGCTCGGCCTCGCGCCGCTTGCGGGCCTCGCGCTGGAGCACGGCCACGGCCTCGTCGTCCGACAGGTCGTGGCGGGCGTCGATGGCGGCCGACTTCAGGGCCGAAAGGGCCAGGCGCAGGGCGGCCGTCTCCCGGGTCTCGCGGGCCTTCATGGCCGAGTACATCGCCTGCTGCACGTCGTCGATGAGCATGGCCCGAGCCTACAGCTACAATCCTCGTCATCCCACCGGACACCTCCCAGGAGCGCCACGCATGCCCGCTGCCGTCTCGAAGGCCGCCCGGCTGGCCGGCGCGGTGACCGTGGCCGGAGCGGCCTGCGTCGGCTACGGCACCCTGGTCGAGCGGGACTGGTACCGGCTGCGCCGGGAGCGGGTCGAGGCCCTCGACCCGGGCCAGGCCCCGCTCACCGTGCTGCACCTGTCGGACCTGCACATGACGGCCTCGGACGCGCGCCGGATGGCGTTTCTGGAGCGCCTGGCCGCCGAGCCCGTCGACCTGGTGGTGCTGACCGGCGACATGCTCGGGGAGCCGGCCGGCCTCGGCCCGGTGCTGGACGCCCTCGGCCGCTTCCGGCCCCGGCTGGGGGCGGTGGCCGTGCTGGGCTCCAACGACTACTGGGCGCCCCGGTTCCGCAGCCCACTCACCTACTTCATGGGGCCCAGCTCGCGCCGGAGCCGCAGCTCCCCCCGCAACCCCTGGCGCGAGCTCGTCGAGGGCCTGGAGGCGCGGGGCTGGACGGTGCTGTCCAACCGCCGCGGCCAGCTCGGCGACATCGAGCTGGCCGGCCTGGACGACCCCCACATCCGCCGCGACGACCCCGCCACCGCCGTCCCCGCCAACGGGGACGCGCGACCGCGCCTGCGCCTCGGGGTGGTGCACAGCCCCTACCGCCGGGCCCTGGACGCCTTCGCGGGCAACGGCTACGACTTGGTGCTGGCCGGGCACACCCACGGTGGCCAGGTGCGCCTGCCCGGGGTGGGGGCGCTGGTGACCAACTGCGACCTGCCCCGCGACCGGGTGCGAGGGCTGTCGCGCTGGGGATCGAGCTGGCTGCACGTCTCGGCCGGCCTCGGGACCAGCAAGTACGCGCCGTTCCGGTTCGCCTGCCGGCCCGAGGCGTCCCTGCTCACGGTGGTTTCCAGAGCCTGAACGCATACCATCCTTCTCTAGAGGAGGAGGGTGGATGGCCAAGGCCGACGCCGACCCCAAGGGGCCGGAGGTCCACATCGAGCAGGCCATCGGCCGGCTCTACCGCTTCCTGGCCGGCAACCGCTGGACCCGCTTCCCCTGGGCCGTGATCCAGACCTTCTCCAAGGCCGAGGGCGCCCTGCTCTCGGGCAGTATGGCCTACTACACCTTCCTGTCGCTGCTGCCCCTGCTGATGGTGGCCGCCTTCGTGATCGCCACCTTCGCCGACCCGGAGCCGGAGGCCCGGGCGGCCGTCGCCGAGG
Organism: Actinomycetes bacterium; assembly: GCA_030152105.1. The sequence goes on along the minus strand of JASLIH010000421.1, from coordinate 1,976 downwards.
CCCTCAACCAGGTCTTCCCCGGCGTCGGCACCGACGTGTTCGAGGGCGTCATCAACCAGGTCGTCCAGAACAGCGCCGCCCTCGGGGTGTTCGGCCTGCTCAGCGTGGCCTACGCCGGCAGCGGCTTCGTGGGGTCGATGACCGCCTGCCTGAACCGGATGTGGCAGGTGCCGAGCGGCCGCAACCCGGTGGGCCAGAAGATCGTCAACATCCTGATCGTGATGATGCTGGGCACGGTGCTGCTCGGCTCGGCCCTGCTCACCATCTGGGTCTCGGCCACCGCCCAGCGGACCCTGGCGCTCGAGGCGACCAGCCCGGTCATCTCCATGATCGAGGAGCTCGCCGGGCCGGCCTCGATGCTGGTCGTGCTCCTGCTGCTGTACCGGTTCCTGCCGGCCCGCAAGCAGTCCTGGCTGCGCGAGCTGCCAGGGGCGGTGTTCGGTGGCGTCGGCTTCTACGTGCTCAAGCGCGGGTTCGACTACTGGGCGAGCCACTCGGCCGGCATCGGGGCCCTGCCCCGGTCGCTCGTCTCGGTCACCCTGCTGCTGGTCTGGCTCGGCTTCTTCGGCCAGCTGATCCTCTACGGCGCCGCCCTCAACGTGGTCCTGGACCGCCGCCGCCAGGGCGAGCCGACGTTTCCCGACCTGCTGCCGTAGGAAATGCCAGCGGCGCCCGGGCCCGATGCTTCAGGGCCGCCGCTCCCGTCACACCGGGAGGCCCGGGCGCCGCCAACATTCCTGAACATCGTCGGCTGGGGATTCGCTTGCATAGCTCGACGGGAGGAGATCGAGGTGGCCCGATACGGCCATGGGCTGTGGCCCCGTCGTTGCTGGCGCCGGGCGGTAGGCTGTTGAGCAGGAAGCTGCCCACGAGCAGGGGTCATGGCCACAGATCTCGAGCCGAACGCCAATCCGGAGCTGCGGACGCTGCCGCGGCCCGACGTCGAGGAGCGCTACCAGTCGCTCGGCTACCGGGCGAAGCGGGCGCTGCTGGGCCCGCCGTTCAAGACCGCCCAGCTGGCCCACGAGCGGATCTCCAAGCGGGTCGCGCTGGCCGTGTTCTCCTCCGACCCGATCTCCTCGACCGCCTATGCCACCGAGGAGATGCTGCTGGTCCTGGTGGCCGCGGGCACGGCGGCGATCGGGCTCGCCCTCCCCCTGGCCGCCGGGGTGGCGGTGCTGCTGATGATCCTGGTCCTGTCCTACCGGCAGGTGATCTCCGCCTACCCCCAGGGCGGGGGCGCCTACATGGTGACCCGCGACAACCTCGGCGGGTCGCTCGCCGCCGTGTGCGCGGCCGCCCTGCTGGTCGACTACGTGCTGACCGTGGCCGTGAGCGTCTCGGCCGGGACGGCCGCCCTGGCCTCGGCGATCCCGTCCCTCGAGGACCTGCGGGTCGAGATCTCGGTCGCCTTCGTGATCCTCCTCGCCTGGGGGAACCTGCGCGGCATCCGCGAGTCGGGCAAGATCTTCGCCGTTCCCACCTACGTCTACATCGCCAGCCTCGGCGGCGTGGTCGTGCTCGGCGTCTACCGGGTGCTGTCCGGCCAGATCGACCCGATCACCTACACCCCGGCCCAGACCCAGGACCTGGCCGCCTACGGGGAGCCGCTGGCCGCGCTGTCGCTGTTCCTGCTCATGCACGCCTACGCGGCCGGCACGACCGCCCTGACCGGCGTCGAGGCGATCGCCGACGGGGTGCCGGCGTTCAAGAAGCCGGAGGCCCAGAACGCCCAGCGCACGCTGGTGGCGATGGCCCTGATCATGGGGTTCCTGTTCATCGGGATCACGTTCCTGGCCATCCAGCTGGACGCCCGCCCCTTCGAGTCGGGCCACCCGACCCTGGTCGCCCAGCTCACCCAGCACGTGCTCGGCGGCGGCTTCGGCCAGGCCCTGTTCGTGTTCGTGCAGGTGGCCACCCTGTTCATCCTCGTCCTGGCGGCCAACACGGCCTTCAACGGCTTCCCGATCCTGGCC
>JASLIH010000406.1 GCA_030152105.1 Actinomycetes bacterium | reverse complement strand
CGTCGCCGCGCTCGACCTCACCCGGCCCGACCTGCCCTCGATCGGCGTGTCCGGGGACATCCGGGTCCGTCCGGAGCAGCGCAAGGCGTTCCTCGACGAACTGCAGCGGACGCTGCAGGACCTGTTCACCCGCTACGGCGGTGCCGAAGGCGACGCGTTCCGTCTGGCCGTCGCCTGCTATCCGAAGGGAGATCCCGATGACCGAACAGCATCAACCGCCGAGTGACCTGCGCCTGCGCGCGGTCGTTCCGGCCCCACCCAACATCGTGTACGAGGCGCTGACCGACCCGGCCGCGCTATGTGTGTGGCTGGCCGAGCACGCCGACGTGCAGTTGCCCGCCAAGTACGAGTTCTGGGGCCGCTACACGCCCGACGGCGCCGAGCCGCACCAGCGCGTGCTGCACGTGGACGAGCGCACCATCCGGTTCGCCTGGACCGTGGACGGAGTCGAGACCACGGCGCAGTTCGAGCTGGCCGAGGACGAGGACGGCACGCTGGTCACGCTGAGCCAGAGCGACCTGCCGAGCTTCCAAGACGTGCTGGCCGACACGGCCGGTGCCCGTGGCGCGCTGCAGACGTTCTGGTCCCTGGCGATCGCGAACCTTGCGGACTATCTGTCCGGTCGTGAGCTGACACCCAAGTGCGACTTCACGTCGGCCGAGTTGCACGCTTCAGTCGTGATCGACGCGGCACCGGACAAGGTGTTCGACTCGATGGTCCAGCCGGAAGTGTTCCGCAAGTGGTTCGGCGCCAACGTAGACATCGAGCCGTACGTGGGCGGCCGCTTCGCGATGGGCGGCTTCGAACTGGACCCCGGCGGGGCCAAGTTCGTCGAGTTCGAACCGGGCCGCAAAGCGAGCCTGCGGTTCGCCGACGGCGAGACCACCAGCTGGGAGCTGGAAGGCTCGGACGGCAAGACCCGGCTCACCCTGGTGCACAGCGGGTTCGACCCCACCAACCCGCCGTACCCGGGCTGGGCCGGCTGGCTGGGCGGCATCGCCGGGCTGCGGCGCTACCACGAGCTGCCCCGCTCGCGCTCGATCTGGCGCCAGGTCGAGATCGCCGGTGTCCCCACGGGCATGTTGGCGATCGACCAATGAGCTGAGCAACAACAGCTCACAGCTCGTGTCATCCATCCCGGGAAGGCACACCGCGTTGCCTGTGGATCGCGGCTACCGGCTGGATGCGCTGTACGGCGCTGCCTAGCCGGCACCCGAGGGCACCGTGTGAGCCGCGGTCAGGTTGGCGGCTGGTCGTCGCGCAGGAAGGCGACGATCTCGCGGATGGCTGGCTTGTGGGTGATCACGCCGACGTGGCCCTTGTCCTGGTACAGGCGCAGGCGGGCGCCGGGGATGCGCTCGGCGGTCTCGCGGAACAGCTCCGGGGTGTAGAACCGGTCCCGACCACCGGCGACGAGCAGGGTCGGGACGGTGATGCGGTCCAGCTGGAGGGAGGCGTCGAAGGTGTCCTCGGCGGCCACCGTGACCAGCATGTCGGAGGGATCATCGGTCCGTTGGCTGCCGGCGAACAGCCACCCAAGGGCCGCGAAGGCGCGGCCGCCGGCCGCGGTCGCGGCCAGTGTGGGCGCAATGACCGCGTACGCATGCCGTTGCCGGCCTTCGGCGGTCAGCTCGGCGAACCGGCGCTGGGTCTCCCGGCCGTGTGGTGAGAGCCGGCAGGCGGTGGCGGCCAGCACCAGCCGGCGGACCAGGTGGGGGTGGTCGATGGCGAATTGCTGGGCGATGGAGCCGCCGGTGGAGATGCCCTGGATGCATACCGGGCCTGAGAACTCGCGGCCGATCGCTTCGGCGTAGTGACGGGCCAGGTCCGCGATGGTCGAACCGGCCGGCAGCCCGGGCTTGCGGTTGACTGCGTAGACGGTGAAGTGCCTGGCCATTGGCTTGAGCGTCTGCAGTGCGAGCCATCGGCCCAGCCCGGTGGGGTTGGCGTGCTCGGCGGTCAGTCCGGAGAACACCACCAGCGGCGGGCCCGCTCCGACCGCCAGATACGGCAGGCCGCCGTAGAGCATGCCTTCGCGGACCGACTGGCCACCATCCCGGCCACGAAGGGTCCGGATCGGGCTCGGCGACCGGCCGGTCCCGCCTCGTCGTTCCGCCTGGCTGCCGAGTGCGGCCATCGCCCCCGCCAGCCCGACCCCGACGACGGCCAAGGATGTCTCGACCGGGTCCCAGCCCGAGGGGCGCAGGCGCCGCCGCACGAGTCGTTCGCCCAGATAGCCGGCCACCTGGAGCGCTCCCAGGCCGCCGAGGGCTCGCGCCGCGCCCCGGCTGGGGCGACGGGCCACCACCGCCGTCAGCGAGGCCTGGGCGAGCAGGTTCGACACCGGCGCCGACAGCGCGGTGCCCTTGAGGATCGCGTCGCGGGCCATCGTGTCCGGTCGTCCGTGCATCCAGAACACGTCATAGGGATGCCGCCGCCGCAGCGCGACAACCAGGCCGGCGACCCCGGTCGCGAGCTGGGCGACCGACACGGCCGCCAGCAGCCGGCTACGCGAGTTCGGCTCCACCATGACGGCGCTGGCGCGCCCGATGCGCGAATCGCTCGGCGAGCTACGGGCGGTCACGGCCGGCGCCTGATTCGAGCACTGCGAGGTCGCGGTCCGCGTAGCGGTCATGCTCGAACTCCTCCTCCAGCACGGTGGACACGCAGTCGTGCACGGTCACGGTGCCGTTCTCGAGCACCTCGACCTCGCGGGTGAGGTCGGCCGCTTCGAGTTCGTCGAGCCAGCCACGGAAGCGGTCGGCGCGCTGGGCGCGTGCCGCGAGCACCTCGTCGTACGACGGCGCCGCGTCACGGTCGAGATCGGGCCACGGGAAGTCGACCGATCCCGAGTTGGGCATCCCGATCGGGTGGAAGCCCTCGCCGAGAATCGGCGCCGTGAACCACTTGTCCATGGCGAACAGGAGGTGGCGGAGTGTCTCGACGAACGACCACTCGCCGTCGACCCGTTCGTGGCGCTGCGCATCGGTGAGGCAGTCGGCGCGGGCGATCGTCGCGGCCCACGTCTGCTCCAGCGCGGCCCACGCAGCCCGGGCGCCCTCGGGGTCGGCCGGCCGCACCATCGCGCGCAGCGGGTACCAGCGGTCGCGTTCGTTGACGTAGTCGGTGACGTCGACGCCGTTGATCACCAGGCGGTCGATCTTCGCGTCGATGTCGACGCCGTCGAGCAGCGCATGCGAGATCGACACGCCGCTGAGGTTCACGTCGCGGAAGGTCGCACGCCTGAGGTCGACGCCCCAGAACACCGAATCGCTGAGATCGCGATCTTCGAACTCCTCGGCCATCACGCTCCCCTGCGTCGCGACGAGTGAGTGAGCGGAGGGACCGGGATGCCAGGCGTGGCTTGCCTCGTCACCACCAGGTTTGCTCGAGGGCGCGGTCGGTGCCACCGGTCTTGTCGAGGGCGTCGAGCGCGGCCATGTCCTCGGCGGACAGCGTGAAGTCGAAGATGCGGGCGTTCTCGACGATCCGCTCGCGGTGGGTGGACTTGGGCAGGACGACCAGGTTGCGCTGCAGGCACCAGCGCAGGAGGGCCTGCGCCGGCGTGCGCCCGACGCGCTCGGCGACCTGGCGGACGCGCCGGTCGCGGAGATGACGACCGGTGCCCAGCGGGCTGTAGGCCTCGAGCGCAATGCCGCGCTCCTCGCACCCCTGGAGCAGGCGCCGGCGGAACTCGAACGGGCTGAACTGGACCTGGTTGATGACCGGTGGCGTCTTGACGTCCGAGAGCAGCTGGTCGAGCTCGGCGAGGCTGAAGTTCGAGACGCCGATCGAGCGCGCGAAGCCGCGCTCGCGCGCGCGTTCCATCCCCGGCCACGCCCACCTCGGGCCGCCGCCTGGCCAGTGGATGATGTAGAGGTCGACCTGGTCGACGCCGAGGCGCTCGAGGCTGCGCTGGACCTCGGCCTCTGGGTCCTTACGGTTGGGATAGAACTTGGTGGTGATGAAGACCTCGTCGCGCGGTACGCCGCTGTCGCGCAGCGCCCGCCCGACGCTCGCCTCGTTGCCGTAGGCCTGGGCGGTGTCGATGTGCCGGTAACCGAGCTCGAGCGCCCACCGCACGGCGTTCTCGCACTCGGGCCCGTCGGGGACCTGCCAGACCCCGAGCGCGAGCAGCGGGATCTCGTTGCCGTCGGCCAGGACGCGCGCACGCCCGTCGGCGGTCACTGCTGCGGTTGCCATGGCGTCCACTCTACCCG
>JASLIH010000339.1 GCA_030152105.1 Actinomycetes bacterium | reverse complement strand
TGGCGGGCAGGCGCGATGAGAGCACATAACTGAACGCGATGAGAGCGCATAACTTCGACCGCTACGGTGGCCGCGACCTGCAAGAACGGCGCTTAGCACAGCGGTTCCCTGCATTTTGCTGATAAGGATGAGGCCGCTGGTTCAAGTCCAGCCAGGCCCACCAAACCGGCCCTGAGCTGTGAAAACGCTCGGCGGTGGTCTCTTCGTTGGCGGTTGCTCCTACCCGTCGGCTACGCATAGTGGTCCTAGAACGCATCCCTGCGCTGCCGTCCTCAAACGATTTGGGTCAAGAGTAGAGCGGGAGGCCTCGGTCAAGTGCTATGGCGAATGCGTTTGAGAGTGGTCGGTAGTGACCAGGAGCTCGTGGAGGACGGCCGCGGCGGTTGGCATGCGCTCGATTTCGGCGCGGAGCCGGGTCGCCGCCTGCCGGAACGACGGCTCGTTGAGCAGCCGGCCAAGGGCCTCAGCCACCGCGGCGGCGGTGATCTGGTCCGGGTGGAGAGCCAGTGCGGCGCCGGTGGGCAGCAGCGCCGCGGTGTTGGACGGCTGGTCGGTGCCTTGTGGTAGGCACAGCTGCGGCAGGCCATAGCACAGAGCGCCCAGCATGGTGCCCGCTCCGGCGTGGGACACGACTGCCCGGCAGTGGGGCAGCACGGCCGCCTGGGGAAGGAACGGCGCGGTCCGCACCGCCGGCGGCAAGGGTCCAAGCAGCGCCGAGTCGAAGCCTGGCCCGGTGGTCACGACGAGATTGACGGGCCAGCGCACGCAGCCGTCGATCACGGCGCGGAACACCCTTGGCGTCTGGTTCATGATCGTGCCGAGGGTGAGATAGACGGTGTCCGGGTGGGGCAGTGCGGACAAGTCCAGCTCAGCCGCGGCGTGCGGCTCGATCTCGCCAGGTGAGGGCCGCAGCGGGTGGATCGTGGTCCACGGGTTCGGTTCGGTCCCGCGCAGGCCGGGTGGGCAGATGTCGAGGTACGGGGCGGCGAAGATGGCAGGTGTGGGATCAGGCAAACCAGCGTCCGAGATGGCGGCTGCGATCGCCGCCGCGAAGTAGCTGGTGTTCGGCACCATCGGGCCATAGCCGTGGGTGACGTGCGGTATCCCGTGCAGGGCAGCGGCGGTCGGCGACCCCAGTTCCAGGGTGTCATGCACGATGAGGTCGGGCCGCCACCTCTGCAGCAGGTCGAGCAGGTCATGGGCACGGTCGACGGCCCCGGCGCCAAACAGGTGACGGGCCGCGAAGCCGGGCTGCTGGTCGGCGGGCAGCTCGCTGATGGTCGCTTGGCCGGGCATTCGGTCGTAGGACTCGGCCAGCGTGACGCCGGAACGGTGGGCGGCGACGCCGAGCCGGCCGATCAGGGCCGACATGTCGGCGCCGGAGGAGACCACGACCTCATGGCCGCCGTGCTGGGCCGCCCGGATCAACGGCACCATCGGCAGCAGGTGACCGTACCCGGGCCAGGAACCAAACAGGATCCTCATCGGCACAACTCCTCAGAGCGCGAACGTCCTTTTAGGTGAACTCTCTTCCTGGTCGGGACGTACCGCCACAGGGCAGCACGAAGCGGACGCCCGGGCCATCGGGCCCGGCGAGGGCGGCGCTCGCCATGAGGAGGTGCTGGCGGCAACCATCGTTCTCTGGCGTCCCCTCGGCTGGAAGCAGCGGCGCGTCAGGTGGCCTGCCGGTTCACCCCATCCCTATGCCATCCATGGATCAGCGCGAGCTGCGAAAAGGCTGGCTAGCATGGCGCTCGGCCGTCCATCTCTGATAAGGATGAGGCCGCTGGTTCAAGTCCAGCCAGGCCCACAAAACCGGACCGTGACCAGCGGAAACGCTGGTTGCTCCTCTTTGGGTCCCTGCAGGCTCGGATGCATCCGATCAGGGATGAGGTATACGGGGCCGAAGCCTACGCGTCTGCATCAGCCGTCTGACCAGCACGTTCGCCGGTCAGCTGCCCGTTACTGTGGTGGCGCACTCGGCTGCACAGCGGTCCGAGAACGCATACCTTCGTGTACCGGTGCAGCCCATGGCGGCTGGCAAACGGGTCCCTCTGGTGATCGACGGGCACCATCGTGGTCAGGGTCGTGCGACGGCGTGGAGTTGCCAGTCGCCGTCGATGCCCTTGAGGAGGTACATGCCGCGGTCCTCGAGGGTCACGTCGGCGCCGGCGGCCAGGTCTCGTACGGTCCTGGAGACCAGGATCTCGTCGGGCTTGGCCGCCGCCATCACCCGGGCCGCGACGTGCACGGCGATGCCGCCGACGTCGTCCCCGCGTAGCTCGACCTCGCCGGTGTGCAACCCCGTCCGGAGTTGGACGCCGATGCCGGCCAGCTCCTCCCTGAGCGCCACCGCGCAGTGGATCGCCCGTCCGGGGCCGTCGAAGGTGGCCAGGCCCCCGTCCCCGGTGGTCTTGACCAGCCGGCCGCCGAACTCCTCGACCAGCCGCCCGGTCAGCTCGTCGTGGACATTCAGCAGCTCGCGCCAGCGCCGGTCGCCCAACTCCCCAGCCCGCTCGGTCGAACTCACGATATCGGTAAAGAGCACCGTGGCCAGCATCCGGGTGGGCTGGGCGACGCGGCGGACGCCGGTCAGGAACCGCTCGATGTGGTCCAAGGCAGGCTCGGGGGTCTCCCAGAACAGCGACTGCTCGGTCCCGGCCAGCTCGACCAGTCTGGCGCCGGGGATGTGCTCGGCCAGGTAGCGGCCGTTGGCGAGGGGGATGAACTGGTAGTCGCGCCGGTGCAGCACCAGGGTCGGGGCCTGGATCAGGGGCAGGATCGGCCGCGCATCCATCTCGAAGTTGGCGCGCAGGAACGCCTGGACCACCCCGGGACTGGCGATGGTGCGCTGGAACCTGGCGAACCAGCGACAAAAGCGCTGGTCGCCGGCACGGCTGGGGGCGAACATGGCGGCCATGGCCTCGGTCCCCCAGAGCTGGTCAAACTGAACCAGCAACGCCTCGGCAACCGCAGCAGGCACTCCGATCGGATAGTCGTCGTCGGCTAGGAACTTGGCGGCCGCGTTGACCAAGATCAGCGCACCGGTGCGCTCGGGTCGGGTCCCGGCAAAGAACAACGCCATCGGGCTGGCGTCGAGCTGGGCCAGCAGCGCGGCCTGCTCGGAGCCCACCGCGTCCAGGACTGCGGTCAGGTCCTGGGCGTAGGACTCCCAAGGTGGCAGCGGGTCCAGCGGCCGCGGATCGGAGGCGCCGGTGCCGCGCCGGTCGAACACGACCAGCCGAGAGAATGAGGCCAGCGTGCGCAGGAACAGGGCGATCCCCGGGTCCTCCCAGGCCATGTCCACATGGCTGTAGTTCCCGGTGGTCATCACCAGGTCGGGTGGGCCCTCACCAAGCACCTGGTAGGCGACCCGGTCGCCTCCCAGCCGCGCGTACCTCGTCTCTGGCTGCACCGCTGCCTCCATGTCGGAAGAGCGCCAATGGACCATGAAGCCTCACGCATCCAT
>JASLIH010000194.1 GCA_030152105.1 Actinomycetes bacterium | reverse complement strand
GTCGCCTCGGGCCGGGAGAAGTCGACCACCACCTCGGCCTCGGCGGCGAGCAGGTCGGAGAGGCGCTCGCCGACCAGCAGCTCCTCGGGCGCGTCGGGCACCAGGTCGCGCAGGGGCCGGCCGACCCCGGTCGAGCGGGCGACCACGGCGGCCAGCTCCAGGCCGGGCGCGTCCAGCACCGCCTTGCAGGTCGCCTGGCCCATCCGACCCGTTGCCCCGAGCACACCGACCCGCACCCGCCGCCTCCTCGCCGTCATCTGCCGACCGGCAGCAGGATAGCCGGTCGCCGCGACCTGCTTGTGGACCGCCGGTTTTGGTTACGCTGTTGGCATGCTGGACCTGGTCGACAACGAGGCCGTCGTGCTCGCCGTGCTCGGCGACCGCTACCGGCTGCCCGTGGAGCGCCTCGCCCCCGGGCAGGTCGCCGTGGCCGAGGCGGCCCAGCCGGGCATGCCGGTCCGCGCCCTGGACCGCAAGGGCGGGGCCGTGGTCGCGGTCGCTCCGGCCTGGAGCGGGCTGCTGCGGGAGCGCCTGGACGGCACAGCGTCGCTGGGGACCGCCCTTGACGAGCTGGCCGGCATCGTCGGCGGCCAGCACTTCTCCTGGGTCGCCCGCACCGGGGTGGCCATCGCGGCCCCGTCGGCCGAGGTCACCGTGCTCGACACCACCGACCCACGGCTGCCCGGGTGGGTCATCGGCCACTTCAGCGGCGAGGCCTGGGTCGTCCTTGACGACGACGGCCAGGTGCTGTCGACGGCGGTGCTCAAGCGCTACGACGACCGGCTGCGGGAGATCTCGGTCGGCACCGCCGAGGCGGCCCGCGGCCGTGGCCTGGCCAAGGCGGTCACGGCCGCCGCCGCTCGGGCGGTCCTGGCCGAGGGCCGGGCCGTGCTCTACAACCACGACGCCACCAACCACAGCTCGGCCCGGGTCGCCGAGGCGGTCGGCCTGTACGAGTTCGGCCGCTGCCACGCCGTCGTCACCGACAGCGACCCCGAGCCCGGGATCGCCGACGACGCCAGAGATTCAACCTCGACCTGAAGGTAAGGGCATGGGGCCCAGCGTGACCGGCGGTGACCGGTCGGCGCCGTCCCGGGTCCTAGGGCTCGGCGGTCCAGTCCTCGACGGCCGCCTCGGCCACCGGGGCGCCCCGGCCGTCGAAGGGGCCGGGGATGGGGGCCGGGCCGGCCTCGGCCAGGTCGACCGCCTCGGCGGCCGTCTTGGCCACCTGGAACAGGGCGCCGTCGCCGAGGGGGGCGAAGCCCTGGTCGACCATCTCGGAGACCATGGCCAGGAACGGGTCCCAGTAGCCGGCCACGTTGACCAGCACGATCGGCCGGTCGTGGAGGCGCAGCTGGCGCAGGGTGAGCACCTCCAGCAGCTCCTCCAGGGTGCCGAACCCGCCCGGCAGGGCCACGAAGGCGTCGGCCCGGGCGTCCATCTCGGCCTTGCGTTCCCGCATGGTGCCGGTGACCAGCAGCTCGTCGGCCGGGTCGTAGGCCAGCTCGCGGTCGACCAGCCCCTGGGGGATGACCCCGATCACGGTCCCGCCGTGCTCGTGGACGGCGCGGGCGACCTCGCCCATCAGGCCGACGTTGCCGCCGCCGTAGACCAGCCGGTGGCCGCGCCCGGCCAGCTCGGCGCCGAGGTCGCGGGCGGCGGAACGGTAGGCCTCGGGCAGGCCGCCGGCCGAGGAGCAGAAGACGCAGACCGACAGAGTCACGACACGTACTGTGAGAACCCGTCGTCGTCGAATGGGCCGATCAGCGCCAGGGCCCGGGGCCCTGTGCCGAGGACCTCCTTGGCCACGGCGCGGACGTCGGCGTCGCTGACGGCGTCGACCCGGCGGATGACCTCGTCGACCGAGAGGATCTCGCCGAAGGTGAGCTCGGACTTGCCGAGGCGGGTCATGCGGCCGGAGGTGTCCTCCATGCCCAGCACCAGCGACCCCTCCAGATGGCCCTTGCCCCGCTCCAGCTCGGCCTCGGTGAGGCCGTCGGCGACGACCCGCTCCAGCTCGTCACGGACGATGGCCAGCACGTCGTGGATGCGCTTGGGGGCGGCCCCGGCGTACACCGAGAACGAGCCCGTCTCGGTGTACTGGGCGGCGTAGGAGTAGATCGAGTAGACCAGGCCGCGCTTCTCCCGAACCTCCTGGAACAGCCGCGAGCTGACCCCGCCGCCGAAGGCGACGTTGAGCACCCCGAGGGCGAAGCGGCGCGGGTCGGCGCGGGACAGCCCGCGGCTGCCCAGCACCACATGGGCCTGCTCGGTCGGCTTGCGCCGGACCGCGACCCCGCCGTGGACCCGCGGCTCGCGCCGGCCCTCCCGAGGGCCGATGGGCGCGCCCTCGGAGGTCTTGCCGAACGCCTCGGCGAACAGCTCGACCACCTGGTCGTGCTCCAGGCTGCCGGCCGCCGCCACCACCAGGTTGCCGGGCACGTAGTGGCGCCGCCAGTAGCGGGCGATGGTGTCGCGCTGCATGCTGGTGATCGAGTCGACCGTGCCCAGCACCGGCCGGCCCAGCGGGTGGCCGCCGAAGAGGGCCTCGGCGAACAGGTCGTGGATGATGTCGTCGGGGGCGTCGTTGTGCATGCCGATCTCTTCCAGGATGACCGTCCGCTCGGCGTCGACGTCGGCCGTGGCCATCTTGGAGTTGCGCAGCATGTCGACCAGGACGTCGACCGCCAGGGGCAGGTCGCGGTCGAGCGTCCTGGCGTAGAAGCAGGTGTACTCCTTGGAGGTGAAGGCGTTGGTCTCGCCCCCGACCGCGTCCATCGCCTCGGCGATGTCGCGGGCCGAGCGCCGGCGGGTGCCCTTGAACAGCAGGTGCTCCAGATAGTGGGAGGCACCGGCCAGGCGTGGGGTCTCGTCACGCGACCCCACGCCGGCCCAGATGCCGAGGGTGACCGAGCGCACGGCGGGCATGCGCTCGGTCAGGACCCGGAGGCCGCCCGGCAGCTCGGTGCGCTCGAACCCGGCCTCAGCGTCAGCCACCAGGTCAGCTCCCCTCGCCGTCGTCGCCGGCGGCGGCCGGAGCCGGGGCGTCGGTGGTGGTCGCCTCGTCCTCCTCGGCCAGCTTCAGGGAGATGCGGTTCTGGCGGTCGATCTCCATCACCTCGACGAGGATCTTGTCGCCGACGTTGACGACGTCCTCGACCGCGCGAACCCGCTGCCCCTTCTTGCCGAGGCGCGAGATGTGCAGCAGGCCGTCCTTGCCCGGGGTGAGCGAGATGAAGGCCCCGAAGGTGGTCGTCTTGACCACCGTGCCCAGGTAGCGCTCGCCGACCTGGGGCATGACCGGGTTCATCTGCTCGCGGATCATCTTGAGGGCGATGTCGAGCTGGTCGCCGTCGGTGGCCCCGATGTAGACCCGGCCGTCGTCCTCGATCGAGATCTCGGCGCCCGAGGTGGACTGGATCTCGTTGATCCGCTTGCCCTTGGGGCCGATCAGCTCGCCGATCTTGGCCACCGGGATCTGCTCGACGTGGACCCGCGGGGCGAGCCGGTTGAGCTGCTCGCGCGGCCGCTCGATGGCCGCCTGGATGACGTCCAGGACGACCATGCGGGCGTCGCGGGCCTGGGTCAGGGCGCCGATCAGGACCTCTGAGGGGATGCCGGTCAGCTTGGTGTCGAGCTGCAGGGCGGTGACGAACTCCCGCGTCCCGGCGACCTTGAAGTCCATGTCGCCGAAGGCGTCCTCGGCCCCGAGGATGTCGGTGAGGGTGACGTATTCGCCGCCCTCTGAGATGAGCCCCATGGCGATGCCGCCGACCGGGGCCTTGATGGGCACGCCGGCGTCCATCAGCGACAGGGTGGAGGCGCACACCGAGGCCATCGAGGTGGAGCCGTTGGAGCTCAGCACCTCCGAGACCAGCCGCAGGGCGTAGGGGAACTCCTCCTTGTCGGGGATCACCGGCAGCAGGGCCCGCTCGGCCAGGGCCCCGTGGCCGATCTCGCGGCGCTTGGGCCCGCGCATGAAGCCGACCTCGCCGGTGGAGAACGGCGGGAAGTTGTAGTGGTGCATGTAGCGCTTGCGGTCCTCGGGGTCGAGGGTGTCGACGATCTGCTCCATGCGGACCATGCCCAGGGTGGTCACGTTGAGCACCTGGGTCTCGCCCCGCTGGAACAGCCCGGAGCCGTGGGCCCGGGGCAGGAGGCCGACCTCGGCCTCCAGCGGCCGGATGTCGCGCGGCCCGCGGCCGTCGATCCGCTTGCCGTCCTTGACGACCCGCTGGCGGACCAGCTCCTTGGTCAGGCTGCGGAAGGCGGCCGAGACCTCCTTCTCGCGTCCGGTCAGGGCCTCGCCGAGCTGGGTGGTCGCGGTCTGGAGGGCCTCGGCCTTGAGCTCGTCCAGGCGGACCTCCCGGGCCGCCTTGTCGGCGATGGTGATGGCCTCGCGCACCTGGGACTCGACCGCGCCCCGGACGGCCCCGGCCACGTCCTCGCCGTACTCGGCGTACA
>JASLIH010000170.1 GCA_030152105.1 Actinomycetes bacterium | reverse complement strand
CGTGCGGCCCGGCCCGAACGGCCAGGTGGCCGGCCATCTGGTAGTGCCACGGCGCCGGAGGGGGTCGGGCGCTCCTCGAAGGGCTCGTCCACGTCAAGCCGACCCGGACGGCCCCCGGGCGACCGCACTTCGACCCGGCCCCAACGCCCTCCGGGCGACCGCACCTCCAACCGGGCCGGACGTGCGGGGGGCACTCCCACCTCGAGCAGAGCCGGACGACCGACGGGCGACTCCACATCGACCCGGGCCGGGCGGGCGGCGAACAAGCCGACCTCGGCTCGAACCGGCCGGTCCTCGAGGGAACCGGCGCACGGTCGGTCGGGAGCTTCGAGCGCGGCCGGATCCGCGGGTGGTCGCGGGACTGGCGCCGAGGGGGCTGCCGGTGAGAGGGGAGAGGCGCTACGGCTCAACAAGGCGTTGAGTGGGGCGGGGCTGGGGTCGAGGCGGGCGGTGGAGGAGCTCGTGCGTGCCGGGAGGGTGTCGATCGGTGGTGAGCTGGTGCAGGACCTCGGCCGGCGGGTTGATCCCGTCACCGACCGGGTCGAGGTCGACGGGTCGCGGGTGGTGCTGGACGAGCGGCGGCGGTACTGGCTGCTGAACAAGCCGGCGGGCGTGGTGAGCACGGCGGCGGACCCCGAGGGCCGGCCGACGGTGGTCGGGATGGTTCCCGAGCAGCCGCGGGTCTTCCCGGTGGGACGCCTCGACCGGGACACCGAGGGGTTGCTGCTCCTCACCAACGACGGCCCGCTGGCGTACCGGCTCACCCATGCCAGGTACGGGATCGAGAAGAAGTACCTGGCCGAGGTCGAGCGGCTGCCGGCCGACGCCCCCGGCCGCCTGCGCAAGGGGGTCGAGCTGGAGGACGGCCTCGCCAAGCCGACCAGGGTGAGGGTGGTCGCCGGGTCCGGCCGCCGCCGCATGATCGAGGTCGTCCTGGTCGAGGGGCGCAACCGGGAGGTGCGACGGCTGCTGGACGCGGTCGGGGCCCCGGTGCGCCGGCTGGTGCGCACCGCGGTCGGGCCGATCCGCCTCACCGGCCTGGCCCCGGGGGAGTATCGCCCCTTGCGACCCGAGGAGATCAGACGCCTCTACAAAGCGGCAGGGCTATGAAGACATCTATCGATGTAGCTACCTATCGACTTGTATCTAAATCGATAAAGCAATGGCGGGCGAGGGACGCCCATGACTGACGGACGGCTGGAGGAACGGCGGGTGGACCGGCTGGAAGGGCCGGACCAGCGGCTGGTGGAACGGCTGGTCGCGCTGCGCGGGGCGACCACGGTCGAGGCCGATACCCCGGCTGCGGTGATGAGCCGTACCAGGGAGCTGCTGTCGGCGCTGCTCGAGCGCAACGGGGTCGAGCACGACCAGCTGGTGTCGATCATCTTCACCTCGACCAAGGACCTGCGCAGCGCGTTCCCGGCCCTGGCGGCCAGGGAGCTCGGGCTCGGCGACGTCCCCCTGCTCTGCGCCGGTGAGCTCGACGTCGTCGGGGGCAACCCGAACACGATCCGGGTGCTGGTCCACTGCTACTCGACGCTGCCGAGGGCGAGCCTGCGTCACGTGTACCTCCACGCCGCCAAGCACCTACGCGACGACCTTCCGGAGTGAGCCCGATGTCACCGACAGCCCAGCGGCCGCCGACGACCCGAGAAGCCGGCCGATGACGTCGACGCTGGAATGGCCCCGGCGGCTCGCGATCATCGGCACCGGCCTGCTGGGCGCGTCGGTGGGGCTGGCGGCCCGCGCGGCCGGGGTCGCCGAGGTGGTGGGGGCGGACAACGACCGGCGGGAGCTGCGGGACGCCCTCGAGCTGGAGGCGATCACCAGTCGCGCCCGCTCCGTCGAGGAGGCGGCCGAGGGCGCCGACCTGATCCTGGCCGCGACGCCGGTCCGGTCGCTGGCCGGTGTGCTCGCCCGCGCCCTGGCCGCGAACCCGGAGGCCGTCCTCACCGACGTCGGCAGCACCAAGCTGCACCTTCTAGCTGAGCTTCAACGTTCGTCGGCGAACCTCCGGCGGGTCATTCCCGGCCATCCCATGGCCGGGTCGGAGGAGCGGGGGGCGCGGGCAGCCCGGGTGGACCTGTTCCACGGGGCGGCCTGGGTGCTGACCCCGGCGCCCCATGTCGACCATCAGGCGCTGCGGCGGCTGACCTCGTTCGTGCGCGATCTCGGCGGCCGGCCCCTCATGCTCGACCCGGAGCTGCACGACCAGGTGGCGGCGTTCGCCAGCCACCTGCCGCAGCTGGCCGCCACCGCACTCATGGGGGCGGTGGGGCAGGTGGAGTCGCCGGCGGCCCTGCGCCGCCTGGTCGCCAGCGGCTTTCGCGACACCACCCGCGTGGCCGCCAGCGACCCGGACCTGTGGGTCGACATCTGCGCCACCAACGGCCCCAGCATCGTGGCCGCCCTGGATGTGCTCACCAGCCGCCTCGAGGCCCTGCGCAAGCTCATCGCCGAGGGGGACAGGGTCGGCCTGCGCGAGGAGCTGGCCGCGGCGCGGGCGGCGCGCCTGCGGATCCCGACCAAGCCGGGGTCCTCCCCGCGGGGCCTGCGCGAGGTGGTGGTCCACATCGCGGACCGCCCGGGCAGCCTTGCCGCCGTGTTCCACGCCCTCGGCGCGGCCGGGGTCAACGTCGAGGACCTCGCCATCGACCACGAGCTCCAGGGCGGCAGCGGCGCCCTGCGGATCTGGGTCGCGGGCCGCGACGCCGCCACCACCGCCATCGCCGCCCTCGAGCTGGCCGGCTGGCCCGCCCACGAGGGCACCGGCGCCCCCTGAGCCACCAGGGCAGAGCACGCCGGGCGGGCACCCGGCGCCCCTGAGCGGCGGGCGGGCGCGGGCGGTTGCGGAACAGGTCCACCCGGGCTGCCCGCGCCCCCCGCTCCTCCGACCCGGCCATGGGATGGCCGGGAATGACCCGCCGGCGGGCGGGGCCGGGGCGCAAGGGGTGGGAGCGGGACGAGTTGGGGACCCGGCAGCGGGTAGACTGCGCTGCGGATGTCCCCGGTTCGGGCATTGTGCGGGCGTGGTCCACCGGTCGAGTAGGAGGCCAGGTGAAGGTGGTCGGGTTGGGCGGGGACGAGCCCGTCGAGGGAACCGCCGACGTCGTCGTCGCCATTGACGGGCCGGCCGGGTCGGGCAAGAGCACCGTCGCCCGGCGGGTCGCCGAGCGGGCTGGCCTGCGGTACCTGGACACCGGGGCGACCTACCGGGCCCTCACCCTGGCCCTGTTGCGGCGGGGGATCCCGGCCGACGACCCCGAGGCGGTCGCCGACGCGGCCAAGGCGGTCGACCTGACCGTTGAGCTGCCGCCCGGCCGGGCCGGTGCGGCCAGGGTGCTGCTGGACGGGGTGGAGCCGGGCCAGGCGCTGCGCACCCCCGAGGTCAACGCGGCGGTCTCGGCGGTCGCGGCCGTGCCGGCCGTCCGCGAGCTGCTGGTCGGGCTGCAGCGTTCGCTGGTCGGGGTCGGGGGGATCGTGGTCGAGGGCCGTGACATCGGGACCGTCGTGTGGCCCGACGCCGACGTCAAGGTGTTCCTCACGGCCGCCGAGCACGAGCGGGCCCGGCGGCGCGGGGGCGACGCCGAGGGCGGCGGCGAGACCGCCGAGACCCTGGCCCGCCGCGACGCCCTCGACAGCGGGCGGGCCGCGTCACCGACCCGCCCGGCCGCCGACGCCCTGATCATCGACTCCACCACCCGCACCATCGACCAGGTGGTGGACCAGCTTCTCCAGCTCATCGAAGCGGCCAGAGCCACCCGCCCGAGATGACCGGCGGCCCCCACCGCGAGGCGCCCCGCGCCCCGGCCGACGACGCCCCGACCACCCCCGCCGCCGGGCCAGAGGCCCCAGGGGCAACGGACCCAGGGCAGGACCCAGGGCGGAAGCGGCGGAAGGGCAAGAACCCGGATCGGGGGTTCCTGATCGCCGGGGCGGTGGTCAAGCCGCTGATGCGGGTCTGGTTCCGGATCCGGGTCGAGGGCGGGGACAACGTGCCGGCCACGGGGCCGGTCATCCTGGCCTCGAACCACCGCAGCAACATGGACCCGGTGCTGCTGGCCTCGGCGCTGCGGCGGCCGGTGGCGTTCATGGCCAAGGCCGAGCTGTTCGTGGGGCCGCTCGGCTGGATCATGCGCTGGATCGGGCAGTTCCCGGTGCGGCGGGGCGGCATCGACCGGGAGGCGCTCCGGCGGACCGACGCGGTGCTGGCCCGGGGCTCCATGCTGGGCCTGTTCCCGGAGGGCACCAGGGGGGACGGGAGGTTCTCGGCCGTCCATCCCGGGCTCGCCTATATCGTGGTCCGGCAGCGGTGCCCGGTCCTGCCGGTGGCGATCTTCGGCACCGAGCGGGTACGGCGCCGGTTCGGCTGGCTGCCGTTCGCGTCGCCGGTCAGGATCGTGATCGGCCCGGCGATCGACCTGCCCACGTCGACCAGCGACCGGGCCGGCCGCCGAGCCGCCAGCGAGCTCCTGCGCCAGCGCCTGCAGGCCTTCCTGGCCACCGTCGGCGGCGCTCCCGCCGCTTCAGCGATAGATAGACAGAGCGATGAATAGACAAAGCGATATCTCGATGGATCAACACGACGACGAGCCGGCTGGCCGCCTGCCAAGGGTGGCGGTGGTCGGGCGCCCCAACGTCGGCAAGTCGACCCTGGTCAACCGGATCCTGGGCCGCCGGGCGGCCATCACCCAGGAGGTCCCGGGCGTGACCAGGGACCGGGTGGCCTACCAGGCCGACTGGTCGGGCCGGCGTTTCGAGCTGGTCGACACCGGCGGCTGGGAGCCCAAGGCGACCGGGCTCCAGGCCAGCGTCGTCGCCCAGGCCGAGCGGGCCATGGCCGACGCCGACCTCCTGCTGTTCGTGGTCGACGCCAGCGTCGGGATCACCGAGGAGGACGCCGCGGTGGCCGCCCGCCTGCGGCGCAGCCAGGTCCCGGTGCTGCTGGTGGCCAACAAGGTCGACAGCGCCGCCGCCGAGCCGCAGGTGGCCGACCTGTGGTCGCTCGGCCTGGGGGAGCCGCTGGCCGTGTCCAGCCTCCACGGCCGGGGATCGGGCGACCTGCTCGACGCCGTCATCGAGCGGCTCGGCACCCCGGTCGCCGCCGGCGACGAGCCCGAGGTGCCGGCGCTGGCCATCGTCGGCCGGCCCAACGTCGGCAAGTCCAGCCTGCTCAACCGGCTGGCCGGCCAGGACCTGGCCATCGTCGACCCGACCCCGGGCACGACCCGCGACACCGTCGACTCGATCGTGGAGCGGGACGGCCGCAGCTACCGGCTGGTCGACACCGCCGGCATGCGCCGCTCGTTCCAGCAGGCCGAGGGGGCCGACTACTTCGCCTTCGTCCGCAGCCTCGAGGCGGTCGACCGGGCCGACGTCGCCCTGCTCGTGCTCGAGGCGCCCCAGGGCGTGGCCGAGCAGGACCAGAAGGTGGCCGTCCGGGCGGTCGAGGCCGGCTGCGGGCTGGTCCTGCTGGCCAACAAGTGGGACCTGATGGACGACGAGGCCCGGCGCCAGTTCGGGGTCGACCTGGAGCGCAAGCTCTACTTCGTCGACTGGGCGTCGATGCT
>JASLIH010000131.1 GCA_030152105.1 Actinomycetes bacterium | reverse complement strand
TGACACGGCTGACGGGCGTGGCTGCAACGCCACTGCCACGGCCGCCCGGAGGATGGCCGCCACCGACCGAGAGGAGACCGTCATGACCACGACCGAGCGGGCGGCCACGACCAGGACCGTCTACGACCTGGAGGGAACGCTGCTGGAGGCGTGCTCGTGCGGGGTGCTGTGCCCCTGCTGGGTGGGCGCCGACCCCGACGGTGGCAGCTGCGACGCGTTCAACGCCTACCGCTTCGAGCGGGGGACGATCCGGGGATCGACGTCAGCGGGCTGTCGTTCATCAACGTCTGCCACATCCCCGGCAACGTCCTGACCCCGGGCAGCTGGCAGGTGGTGAGCTTCGTCGACGACCGGGCCAGCGAGGAGCAGTTCCAGGCCATCCTGGACGCCTACCACGGGCGGCTGGGCGGGCCCCTGGCCGACCTGGCCGGGCTGGTCGGCGAGGTCGTGGCCGTCGAGCGGGCGCCGATCGTCCACGAGATCCGCGACGGGGCCGGCACCCTGCGCATCGGCGAGGTCGTGTCCGCGGAGATGGCGCCGTTCCGCAGCGCCGACGGCGCCACCGTCACGACCCTGCGTGATTCGCTGTTCTCGACCGTCCCGGGCTCCCCGGCCTACGTCGGCCGGGCCCACCACCACACGGTCAGCCTGCCCGGGCACGGGATGGTGTGGTCGTTCGAGGGCCGCAACGCCATCCAGTCCGACTACCGCATCGTCCACACCGCCACGTCATGAGCGCCGCCACCACCCTCGGGCGGCGGCGGCTCCCGGCCGCCGTGCCGGCCGCCATCGCCCTGGCCTGGGCGGCCGCCGTGGCCGCCCACGCCAGCGGCCTGGCCGACCACTTCCACCACCATGCCCTGCTGGCCCACGGCACCCCCGGCCTGGCCGGCGTCGGCGGGTACGCGCTGCTGTGGTGCGTGATGGTGGCCGCCATGATGCTGCCGTCGGCCGTCCCCCTGCTGCGGCTGTTCACCGAGGTGTCGGCCGCGCAGGCCGGGCGGGGCCGGGTGCTGGCGTGCTTCGCCGGCGGGTACCTGGCCGTGTGGGCGCTGTTCGGGGGGGCGGCGCTGGTGTTCGACGACGTCGTCCACCGCCTGACCCACGCCATCGGATGGCTGGGCGCCCATCCGGAGGTGGTAGCCGCGGCCACCCTCGGGCTGGCCGGCGCCTTCCAGCTCTCGACCCTCAAGGACCGCTGCCTGACCGCCTGCCGGCACCCGGCCGCCTACCTCCTGCGCCACTACCGGCGCGGCCCCGGCGCCGCCTTCCGCCTGGGCTGGGGCCACGGGCTGTGGTGCCTCGGCTGCTGCTGGGCGCTGATGCTGGTGATGTTCGCCGTCGGGGTCGCCGACCTGGGCTGGATGGCGGCCCTGACCGCCCTGATGGCGTACGAGAAGATCGGCCGCCACGGCCCGGCCGTCGCCACCGCCACCGGCATCCTCGCCCTGGCGGTGGCGCCACTGGTCGCCGCCCAGCCGACCTGGATCCCCTGGTAGCCCAGGCTCCCACAACCGGACGGCCGACAGCGGCTCGCCGAGCGGTCCGTCAGCGGCTACCGTTGTCGGGTGCGAGTGGCGACCTGGAACGTGAACTCGGTCAAGCAGCGGGTACCCCGGTTGCTGCCGTGGCTGGACCAGCGGCGGCCCGATGTCCTCTGCCTGCAGGAGACCAAGCTCACCGACGCCGCGTTCACCGAGCTGCTCGGCGAGGAGCTCGGCCGTCGCGGCTACGCGGTGGCCCAGCACGGCGAGGGCCAGTGGAACGGCGTGGCCATCCTCTCCAAGGTGGGGCTGGACGACGTCGTGCCCGGCCTCGCCGGCGCGCCCGGCTTCCCGCACCCGGAGGCACGGGCGGTGTCCGCGACCTGCGCCGGGATCCGCGTGCACTCGGTGTACGTCCCGAACGGGCGGGTACCGGACTCCGACCACTACCGCTACAAGCTGGCCTGGCTGGCCGCGTTGCGGGACCAGCTGGCCACCGGGCCGGACGAGGCGGTCGTCTGCGGGGACATGAACATCGCGCCCACCGACGCCGACGTGTTCGACCCCGAGGCCTACGTCGGCCAGACCCACGTCACCCCACCGGAGCGGGCGGCCCTGGCCGAGCTGCAGAAGCTCGGGCTGCGCGACGTCGTGCGGGAGCGCTGGCCGGCCGAGCGGGTGTACACCTACTGGGACTACCGGGCCGGCATGTTCCACCGGGACCTCGGGA
This sequence comes from Actinomycetes bacterium, assembly GCA_030152105.1. Next base: position 13,103 of record JASLIH010000131.1, on the reverse strand, counting down.
TGCGGATCGACCTGGTGCTGGCCTCGGCCCCGGTGGCCGGCCGGGTGCGGGCGGCCTGGGTGGACCGGCAGGCCCGCAAGGGCAGCGGGCCGAGCGACCACGCCCCCGTGATCGTCGACCTGGACGAGGCGCCGGACGGCGACATCGGGCCGGTCGTCCCGCCACCGTCGGCGCCGGCCGCCAAGCGGGGCGCGGCCCGGCTCCCCCAGTCACGGTCACGACCGTAGCCGGGACCAGGCCGGCCGGCACCAGACGTGGCTCCCTGGGTCGCTACCAGCCCTGGCCTGGGTCGAACGCGGAGCCGGGGTCGGGGGCGTCGTCGCGGCGGACGGTGGCCTCGATCAGGCCGTAGGGGCGGTCGTCGGCGTGGAACACCTCGTTGTCGTTGTCCAGGCCGAAGCGGGCCAGGTCGTAGACGAAGTGGTGCTTGTTCGGGGCCGAGAAGCGGACCTCGGCGATCTGCGGCTGGGCGGCCAGCGCGGCCAACCCCATCTCGTACAGGGTGTGCTGGAGGGCCAGGCTGTGGTGACCGGCGAAGGTGTCCTGGAGGGCGGCCAGGACGCCCTCGAAGGACTTGCTCCAGTCGACGTCCTCGCTGGTGTGCCACCACTGGGCCACCAGCGAGGTGGCCATGACCCGGTCGTTGGTGGGCGCCAGGGTGGTGTAGCGGTCCTGGAGGAAGCCCCAGAACTCCGAGTCGGTGGACTTGAGCAGCACCAGGTCCTTGACCCCGGAGACGACCCAGGTGGCCGACCCGTCGTAGGTGACGGTGGCCGTGCGCACGTAGCGGCCGTCGCGGACGAAGGCGTGCGGGTTGTTCAGCCGCGACCAGGGGAACATCTCCAGCTTCACCCGGGACCAGGTGATGGGCTCGGCAGTGTCGACGAAGTGGCGGGCCAGCCGGATGCCGAACGACTCCGGCTGGGCGACCACGTCGTCCTCGGTGGCGAAGGCGTAGACGGTGTTCTTCTGGGTGTCGGTGGGCAGCGTCGGGCTGTTGTCGCCCGTCAGGTGGGGCTGCTCCTGGCCGCCGGAGAGGGCCACGCTGACGTTGTAGTCGACCAGCTCGTGGGGGTCGCGGTCGCGGAACACCCGGACAACCCGGTTCTCCGCCTTGCCGTACTGGTTGTGACCGAGCACGAAGGACATGCGAGCACCTCCCGGCTAGGAGCCTCTGTAGGTGGAGAACGCGAACGGGCTGAGCAGGAGCGGGACGTGGTAGTGGCGATCGGTGTCGGTGATCTCGAAGACGACCGGGACCTCGGGGTAGAAGCCGGTCTGGCCGGTGGCGGCGAAGTACTCGCCGGTGGCGAAGACCAGCCGGTGCACGCCGGCGCCCAGGCCGCCAGGGGCCAGGTCGCGGGCCCGGCCGTCGTCGTCGGTGACCGCCTCGCCGAGCGGCTGCCAGCGGTCGCCGTCGCGGCGGGCCAGGGTGACGCGGACGCCGGCGGCGGGCCGCCCGGAGGCGGCGTCCAGGACGTGGGTGGACAGGGTGGTCATGGTTGCAGCAGCCTCCGCAGTCGCAGCCGGTTGATCGCCGCCAGCTCCTGGGCCACCACGCGCCAGTCGGTGGCCGGGTCGTTGCCGAGCCGGTCGCGCAGCGCCGCCAGCAGCTCCTCGGCCGACAGTCCACTGGCCGAGACGAGGAACACGTGGCCGAAGCGTTCCTCGTATGCGCGGTTGCCCTCCTGGAGCGCCGCCCGGACCTCGGCGTCGGCGTTCCCGGCCCCGGCCTGCTCCTGCCGCGACCAGGCGGCCTCGGTCGAGGCGCCGGCGGCCCGCTGGCCGATCCGCGGATGTGCCGCCAGCGCCTCGGCCAGGTCGTCGCGGCCGAGCGCCCCGACGGCGTCGTCGCTGGCCGCCAGCAGGGCGTCGAGGTCGGCATAGGGTCGCCCGGCGGCGACCCGCCCGACCCAGGCCCGCGACGCGCAGCAGGTCGAGAGCACCTGGCCGGCCTGGGCCTCGGGCAGGCTGTTGAGCCAGCGTAGCCCCAAGCTGGCCAGGCCCTCGGCGCTGAGCTCCCCGTACAGCCGGACCCGGGCCAGGCCGCCGTCGGGGAACACGTCCAGCCGCGCCGCCGTCACCTGGGGGCCGTCCGGCACCTGGAACAGGTGCCGCGTATCGGGTTGCAGCCGGGTCCTCGGCAGCAGCTCGGCCCAGGCGTCCGGGGTGCCGGTCCCCGCCCGGCCGTCCCGGCCGCGCAGCGACGCCCACCCGGGGGCGTTGCCGACGAAGTAGCGGGTGTCGATCTCGACCAGCCGCACGACCCCGGGCCCGGCCAGAGCCAGCTCGACCCAGTCGTTGCCGTCGTCGCGCCGCCGGGCCGTCTCCCAGCCCTCCCCCATCACCCGGGCCTCGCCGGGGGAGATGAGGTTGGTCGGCGAGGAGTAGAACATGTTGCTGCAGCCGGTCACCACGCCCCCGTTGACCAGTGCGGCCAGGTCGAGGGCTCCGGTGGACAGGAAGCGCGGGTCGGGCACCACCTCGCCGTGGACGCGCAGCCGCGCCACCCCGCCGTCGGGAAAGATCGACAACCGCACGTGGGTGCAGCGCTGCGGCGCCTCGACCGGGAACGGGTTCTGGGCGTCGCCCTTCACGGGCGAGCGCGGCACCAGGGGCTCCCACTCGGCCTCCTGGAGCTCGGCCGCCGACGGGTAGCCCTCGACCCCGGTCCCTTCGACCGACACCTCGGGCGGGTAGTTGCCCTTGAAGAAGGCGGTGTCGACGACCACGCCCCGGACCACCCCGGCCGCCCCGAGGCGCACGATCGCGTGGTCGTGGCCGGGCTCGCGCCGCCGCCGCGTCTCCCAGCCGTCGTAGACCTGGCCCTTGTGCCCGAAGGTGTAGGTCGAGTAGGCGGGGGCCTCGGGCTTGATGAGGTTCTCCCGCTCGGCGAACAGCTCGTCGTTGGCGTGGACCACGCTCCCGCCAAGGCGCCGCGACGCCAGGTCGGGCAGCCGGGTGAAGTCGGCGTCGCCCATGGTCAGGTTCCTCCTCTGGTGAGCAGGCGGCCGCGCGGCTGGTCGCCGGTCAGCTCCTGACCGCGCAGCCAGGTGCCGCGAACGACCCCGGCCAGCGTTCGCCCGCTGTAGGGGGTGATGGGGTGCCTGTGGTGCAACCGTCTGGGGTCGACCACGAAGGTGTCGTCGGGGGCCAGGACGCAGAAGTCGGCGTCGCAGCCAGGAGCGATCCGGCCCTTGGCCTCCAGCCCGACCAGCCGGGCCGGGCCCTCGGCCATCCAGCGGACGACGTCGGCCAGGGTGAAGCCGCGCCGTCGGGCCTCGGTCCACACCACCGGCAGGCTGACCTCGATGGAGGAGATCCCGCCCCAGGCCATTCCGAAGTCGCCGCTGTCGAGGCGCTTGAGTTCGGGCGGGCACGGCGAGTGGTCCGAGACGACGCAGCCAACGGTGCCGGCGGCCACGCCCTGCCAGAGCAGCTCCCGGTTGGACGCCTCGCGGACCGGCGGGCAGCACTTGAACTGGGTGGCTCCGTCGGGCACGTCCTCGGCGCTGAGGGCCAGGTAGTGGGGGCAGGTCTCGGCCGTGACGCGGACCCCGTCGCGCTGCGCGCTGGCCAGCATGGGAAGGGCGTCGCTCGAGGACAGGTGGAGGATGTGGGCTCGGGCCCTGGTGGCCCGGGCCGCCTCGATGACGTGGGCGACGGCCAGGTTCTCGGCCGTCCGGGGGCGGGAGGCGAGGAAGTCCCGGTAGTGCTGGCCGTGGGCGCTGGGGGCGCGGTCGATGGCGGTGGAGTCCTCGGCGTGCACGATCATCAACCCGTCGAAGGCGCCCAGCGTGGCCAGGTAGGCGTCGAGGTTCGCCGGGTGCAGCGGTGGGAACTCGTCCACGCCGGAGTGGAGGAGGAAGCACTTGAAGCCGAACACGCCGGCGTCGTGCAGGCTCCGCAGCTCGCCCAGGTTGCCGGGGACGGCGCCGCCCCAGAAGCCGACGTCGACGAAGCACTGGCCCTCGGCGCTCTTGCGCTTGGTCTCCAGCGCGGCCAGGTCCACGGTCGGCGGGATGCTGTTGAGCGGCATGTCGATGATGGTGGTCACGCCGCCGGCGCCCGCGGCGCGGGTCGCGGTCGCGAACCCCTCCCACTCGGTGCGGCCGGGCTCGTCGACGTGCACGTGGGTGTCGACCAGGCCCGGCAGGAGGGCGACGTCGTCGCCGAGCTCGACCACCCGCCGTCCCTGGAGGCCGGCCTCCAGCGGCGCGACGGCGGCGACCCGTCCGTCGGTGACGCCGACGCAGCCGCTCGTCTCCCCCGCCGCCGTGACCATGCGGCGGGCACGCAGGACCGTGTCGTACCCGGTCACCGGTCTCCTCTCAAGCGGCAGCCCCTGCTTCCGTTGTCCGGAGGCGAGGATCTCACCATCACCGTTGCTCGAGATAGGCCCGCCAGCCGCCGTAGTCGGAGATGTCGACCAGGCCGGTGCCGCGGGCGTGGACGTCGGGCCGCAGGAGCACGGCCAGGGCGGCGGAGCCGTCGGTCAGCTCCACCACCCCGAGCTCCAGCTCGGGCGGCTCTACGGGCATGAACTCGTCCCGGACGGCCGTCAGGGACAGCCCGACCAGCTCCCCGGGCACCGACACGCCTCCCTCGTCGACCGGCCACAGCGCCGGGAAGCGGCTCTCGTAGGCGTAGAAGCGGTACCGTGCGGCGGTCCTGGCCTCCCCCAGGAACCGGTGGTGGGCGATGTGCGGGTGCACGCGCCCGCCGCGCATGCCTTCGCCGTTGAGGAACAGCGGGACATCGACGGCGGACCGGTCACTGTCGGGTGCGGTCATCGGCTGGTCATCTCCTTGCGTCGTCGGTCACCCAGTCGCTGGCGACCCGCTCGGCCAGCCGCTCCAGCAGCGGGCCGGCCTCGGTCATGCAGCGCGTCAGGTCGGGCTCCAGGTCGGTGAGCGCGTAGGCGGCCAGGATCCCCGCGGACTCGAGCTCGGCCGGAGCCAGCAGCGAGCGGCCGGCCACCGCGACCACCGGGACGCCGGCCGCGCGCGCCGCCGCGGCCACGCCCGCCGGTGCCTTGCCGTGCAGGGTCTGGGCGTCCAGTGAGCCCTCGCCACAGATCACGAGCCGAGCCCCCGGCAGCGCCTCGCGGAACCGGACCAGGTCGAGCACGAGGTCGATGCCCGGTTGCAGCCTCGCCCCCAGGACGGCCAGGGCGGCGAACCCGACGCCGCCGGCCGCTCCGGCGCCCGGCGTGCCCGCCGCGTCGGTCCCGGTGGCCCGGTTGACGGCATCGGCCCAGCGGGCCAGGGAGGCGTCCAGCTCGGCGACGTCGGCCGGTGACGCGCCCTTCTGGGGGCCGTAGACCGCCGCCGCTCCGCGGGGCCCCAGCAGCGGGTTGTCCACGTCGCTGGCCACCACGACCTCGGCCTCCGCGAGGGCCCGGTGCCGGCCGGACAGGTCGAGGGAGCGCACGGCGGCCAGGGCCGCGCCGCCCCGGCCGACCTCCGCGCCGCCGGCGTCTGCCAGCCGTCCCCCCAGCGCCTGGACCAGGCCGGCCCCGCCGTCGGTGCAGGCGCTGCCCCCGATGCCGAGGACGATCCGGCGGCAGCCGGCGTCCAGTGCTGCCCGGATCACCTGTCCGGTGCCGTAGCTCGATGCCGCGCGGGCGTCCAGCCGCCCGCCGGGGAGCCGCCGGAGCCCCGACACGTCGGCCAGCTCGATCACGGCGACGCCGTCACGCTCGGCGTAGGCGGTGTCCACCGGCTCGCCCGTCGGCCCTTCGGCCCGCACCGGGACCCGGCGGTAGCCGGCCGACAGGGCCGCCTCCAGGGTCCCGTCGCCGCCGTCGGCCACCGGCACCTGGACGACCTCGACGCCGGGGACGGCGCGGGCCAGGCCGGCCGCCACCCGGGCGGCGACCTGCGCCGCGGTCAGCGAGCCCTTGAACTTGTCCGGCGCGACAACGACACGCATCTGAACCGCCGCTAGTCGAGAAACTGCATCTGGTCGAGGTTGAGGGCGCCGAGGGCGGTGGGTGCGTGCTCGCCCCGGGTGGCGAGCTCCTCGAACTCGACGACGCCGTCGATCTCGGTGCCCATGGAGATGTTCGTCACCCGCTCCAGGATGACCTCGACCACCACCGGCACGCGGTGCTCGGCCATCAGCTTCTTCGCCTGCTCGAGCGCGGGCAGGATCTCGCCGGGCTCCTTGACCCGCAGCGCCTTGCAGCCCAGCCCCTCCGCGACCTTGACGTGGTCGACCCCGTAGTTGCCGACTTCGGGGGAGTTCACGTTGTCGAACGACAGCTGCACGCAGTAGTCGATGTCGAAGGCACGCTGGGCCTGGCGGATCAGCCCCAGGTAGGAGTTGTTCACCAGGACGTGGATGTAGGGCAGGTTGAACTGGGCCCCGACGGCCAGCTCCTCGATCAGGAACTGGAAGTCGTAGTCGCCCGACAGGGCGACCACGGTCGCCTCGGGGTCGGCCACGCAGACCCCCAGGGCCGCGGGCAGTGTCCAGCCCAGCGGGCCGGCCTGGCCGGCGTTGATCCAGTGACGCGGCCGGTAGACGTGCAGGAACTGGCCGCCGGCGATCTGGGACAGGCCGATGGTGCTGACGTAGCGGACCTCCTTGCCGAAGGCCTTGATCATCTCCTCGTACACCCGCTGGGGCTTGACCGGGACGTCGTCGAAGTGGGTACGCCGCAGCATGGTCCGCTTGCGCTCGGTGCACTCCTCGGCCCAGGCGCCGCGGTCGGGCAGCCGCCCGGCCGCCTGGCGCTCCCGGGCGACCTCGACGAACCGCTGCAGGGCCAGGCCGGCGTCGGAGACGATGCCGAGGTCGGGAGGGAAGACCCGGCCGATCTGGGTGGGCTCGATGTCGACATGGACGAAGCGGCGCCCGCGCCGGTAGACCTCGAGACCGCCGGTGTGGCGGTTGGCCCAGCGGTTGCCGATGCCGAGCACGAGGTCGGAGGCGAGCAGGGTGGCGTTGCCGTAGCGCTGGCTGGTCTGGAGCCCGGCCATGCCGGCCATCAGCCGGTGGTCGTCAGGGATCGTCCCCCAGCCCATCAGGGTAGGGACAACCGGGACTCCGACCAGCTCGGCGAACTCCACCAGCAGGTCGGCGGCGTCGGCGTTGACGATCCCGCCGCCGGCCACGATGAGCGGCCGCTCGGCCGCCTCGAGCATGTCCAGCGCCTTCTCGATCTGGATCCGGGTCGCCGCCGGCCGGTGGACGGGCAGGGGCTCGTAGGCGTCGATGTCGAAGTCGATCTCGCCCAGCTGCACGTCGAAGGGCAGGTCGAGCAGGACCGGGCCGGGGCGGCCGGAGCGCATCAGGTGGAACGCCTGCTGGAACGCGCCCGGCACCTGAGCAGACTCCAGCACGGTCATGGCCAGCTTGGTGACCGGCTTGGCGATCGCGGCGATGTCAACCGCCTGGAAGTCCTCCTTGTGCAGCCGCGCGACCGGCGCCTGGCCGGTGATGCACAGGATCGGGATCGAGTCGGCGGCCGCCGAGTAGAGCCCGGTGAGCATGTCGGTGCCAGCCGGGCCCGAGGTGCCGACGCACACGCCGATGTTGCCGGCGGCGGTCCGGGTGTAGCCCTCGGCCATGTGCGAGGCCCCCTCGACGTGGCGGGCCAGCACGTGGGTGATGGCGCCGCTCTCGCGCAGCGCCGCATAGAACGGGTTGATGGCCGCCCCCGGCACGCCGAAGGCATGCCTGACGCCTTCGCGCTGCAGGATCTGGACGGCCGCCTGGATGGCTTTCATGCGGGGCATGGCAGGCTCCTCGGTACCGGGTGCGGGCGTCAGCTGCGACCGGAGAGCTGCTCGACGAGCTTGAGCAGGGCGGAGTGGTCGAGTCCGCCGTCGCCCTGGGCCTTGAGGCTGGTCACGAGCTGGGCGACCACCGCCCCGAGCGGGATCACCACCCCGGCCTCGCGGGCGGCGGAGGTGACGATGCCCATGTCCTTGTCGTGGAGCTCGATCCGGAAGCCCGGCGTGAAGTCCCGGCGCAGCATCCCCGCCGCCTTGCGCTCCAGGATCGCGTTGCCGGCCAGGCCGCCGGCCAGGACCTGGACCGCCGCCTCGGTGTCGACGCCGTACGCCTCCAGGAAGACGATGGCCTCGGCCACCAGCTCGATGGTGCCGGCCACGATGAGCTGGTTGGCGGCCTTGACGGTCTGGCCCGAGCCGACGGGCCCGACGTGCACGATGGTCCTGCCCACCGCCTCCAGGACGGGCCGCGCGGCGGCGAAGTCCTCAGGGTCGCCGCCGACCATGATGGACAGGGTGGCGTCGATGGCGCCCTGCTCGCCGCCGCTCACCGGAGCGTCCAGGACGCGGATGCCGCGCTGCCGGCCGGCCTCCCCGACGCGGCGGGCCACGTCCGGGCGGATGGAGCTCATGTCGACGTGGATGGTGCCCGGTTTGGCGAGGGCGTAGATCCCGTCCTCGGCGAGGGTGACCGCCTCAACGTCGGGCGAGTCGGGGACCATCGTGATCACCACGTCGGCGTCCCGCACGGCCTCGGCGAGGCTGTCCGCCCCACGCCCTCCCTGCTCGACCAGGCGCTGGATCGGCTCGCTGGAACGGTTGTGGCCGATCACGTCGAAGCCGGCCTTGACCAGGTTGGCGGCCATCGGGCCACCCATGATGCCGAGGCCGACGAAGCCGACGGTTGTCATGCGGTTCCCTCCTCCTCGGCGCCGCGTCCGCGGCGCTGGCGCGGCAGCCAGCCGAAGCTGTCGGCGCTGGCCCCGCTGGGCTTGTACTCCAGCCCGACCCAGCCGCCGTAGCCGGCGGCGGCCAGGCCGTCGAGGTAGCGGTCCAGGTCGAGGGTGCCGGTCCCCGGCTCGTGGCGCCCAGGTGCGTCGGCGATCTGGACGTGGGCGACCCGGTCGGTGTAGGTGGCGACGACCTGGTCGAGGTCGTCGCCGTTGACGGCCAGGTGGTAGAGGTCGCAGAGGAGGCCGAGGTTGCCCACGCCGGTCTCGCCCGCGACCCGGTCGATCACCGCGACGGCGTCGGCGGCGGTCCGGAGCGGGTAGCGGTCGGCGCCGCTCACCGGCTCGACCAGGACCGTGCCCCCGATCCGGGCCGCGGCCCGGCCGGCCAGGGCCAGGTTCTCGACCGCCAGGTCGTCCTGGGCGGCCGGGTCGGCGCCCTCGACCCGGTTGCCGTAGAGGGCGTTGAACGCCCGGCAGCCCAGCCGCTCCCCGATGCCCACGGTGACGTCGAGGTTGTCGCGGAACTCGCCCGAGCGGGCCGGCCAGGACACCAGGCCGCGGTCCCCGCCGGGCATGTCACCGGCGAAGAAGTTCAGGCCGGCCAGCCGGACGCCGGCGTCGCCGACCGCCCGGACGAACTCGTCGACCTCGCGGTCGGAGGGCACCGCCGTCGCGTACGGCCACCAGAACTCGACCGCGTCGAAGCCGGCCTCCTTCGCCGCCGCCGGCCGCTCCAGCAGCGGCAGCTCGGTGAAGAGGATGGAGCAGTTGACCTCGTACGGCAGCACGCGCTCAGCCATCCTATCTTCCGCATCGTGGAGAGAAGTTTCCATACAGTACAGCGGATGTGTCAGCCTGGCCAGAGCCGGCGGGCTCGGCGGGCCAGCTCGCGGCGGAGCGCGCCGATCTCGGCGCCGAGCAGACCCCCGTCGCGGACAACCGGCTCACCGTCCACCAGGACGTGCCTGGCCCGCCGGTCGGGCCCCAGGACCAGCCCGGCCAGGGGGTCGGGCACGTCGGCGAGGTCGTCGCCGGGCCACACGACCAGGTCGGCCCGGTAGCCCGGCTCCAGGCGGCCGAGGTCGTCGCGGCCCAGGCAGGCGGCGCCGCCCTCGGTGGCCAGGGCCAGGGCGGTGGCGGGCATGAAGTCGGCCGGGCGGCCGGTCCGCTGCCGGCCGGTGTAGAGCGCCTGGCGGAGCTCCGGGAAGAGCCCGCCGACCTCGTTGGAGGCCACCCCGTCGACCCCGAGCCCCACCGGCGAGCCGGCCGCGACCAGGTCGGTGACCCGGCACAGCCCCGACCCGAGCCGCGCGTTGCTGGACGGGCAGTGCGCCACGCCGGTGCCGGCCGCCCCCAGGCGCCGCACCTCGTCGTCGTTGAAGTGGATGCCGTGGGCCAGCCAGACGTCGCCGGCGACCCAGCCCAGCTCCTCGACCAGGTCGACCGGGCGGCGGCCGAAGCGGGCCAGGGTGTCGCGCTCCTCGTCGAGGGTCTCGGCCAGATGGGTGTGCAGGCGCAGCCCGAGGCGGCGGGCCAGGGCGGCCGACTCCCGCATCAGCTCCGGGGTGACGCTGAACGGGCTGCAGGGCGCGACCGTGACCACCACCCGCTCGCCGTCGTGCAGCCGGCCGACCACCGACTCGGTGGAGGCCAGGATGGCGTCCAGCTCCTCGACCAGGAAGTCGGGGGGCAGGCCGCCCTTGCTCTCGCCGAGGTCCATCGAGCCGCGGGCGAGATGGACCCGGACCCCGATGGTCCGGGCGGCGTCGGCGATGGCGTCGAACACCGAGTCGTCGCCGCCCGGCACCACGTAGTGGTGGTCGGCGGCGGTGGTGCAGCCGGTCAGGGCGAGCTCGGCCAGCGCGACCAGCGCCGCGGCGTGGACGTCCTCCGGCGACAGCCGCGCCCAGACCGGGTACAGCTCGGTGAGCCAGCCGAACAGGTCGCAGCCGACGGCCCGGCCGCGGGTCATCCACTGGTAGAAGTGATGGTGGGTGTTGACGAGCCCGGCGGTGATCACGTCCCCGTCGCAGCGCAGCTCGGTGTCGCCAGCCTCCGGTTCCACCCGCCCCACCGCGAGGATGCGGCCGTCGGCCAGGGCGACGTCCCCCGGCCAGCGCGCCCCCCGGAGGACCAGACGATTCACGGGGGCGCCCCCCTGGGTTCCCCAGACTCCCCCGGCACGCTCATGTCACCGGTTGGTCCACCGGCTCCTCGACGATGTCGAGCAGGCGCAGGTTGGCGATCTTGGCGATCTCGACCATCGCGGTCGCCTGCTCGGCGGCCGGGGAGTTCTGCAGCCGGGCGTTGCCGGACCTGAGGATCGTCTCCTTGGTGTTCTCGCGCACGGCCACGACCAGCGGGAAGCCGAACTTCTCCTTGTAGGCTCGGGTGAGCTCGTCGAAGGTGGTGTACTCATCGCTGTCGAGCTGGTTGAGGCCGGCGTACGCCTGGTCCATCGACGACCGGTTGGACAGCCGGCCCTCGCGGGTGGCCACCCCGGCCAGGTCCGGATACTGCCGGATGAGCTCCAGCTGCTGCTCCGCCGGGGCCTCGAACAACACGTCGTGGAAGGCTTTGCGCAGGTCGTACACGTCCTCGAAGGGCCGGGCGGCCTCGGCCTGCTCGGCGATCCAGGGCGGCCCCTGGAACAGGTTGCCGAAGGTGTCGACGAACTGGTCGCGGTCCATCTGGTTGACCTGGTCGATGCTGAGGACGTCCTGGTGGCGGGGGACCGGCAGCACCTTGGTGACCAGGTTGCTGTGGCCGCCCCAGACGTTGAAGACCAGGTTGAGCAGGATAGCGCTGATGCTGCCCAGGGTGATGCCGCTGGAGATGATCGTCCGCACCGACTCGGGGAAGAAGCTGGTGATCGACGGGTAGACCGTCGGCGCGATGGCGAAGCCGAGGCTGACGGCCAGGATGATCACGTTGCGCTCGTCGTGGAAGTCGACCCGGCGCAGGGTCTGGATGCCGACCACGGCGACGGTGCCGAACAGGGCGATCCCGGCCCCGCCGAGCACCGGCGGCGGGATGGCGGCGACGATCGCCCCGACCTTGGGGACCAGGCCGATGAGGATCATGATCAGCCCGGCGGTGGCCACCACCCAGCGGCTCTTGACCTTGGTCAGCCGGACCAGCCCGACGTTCTCGGCGAAGCAGGTGTAGGGGAAGGAGTTGAGGATCCCGCCGAGGAAGGTGGCCAGGCCGTCGGCCCGCAGCGCCCGGGCCACGTCCTCCTTGTCCACCGGCTTCTCGACGATCTCGCCGCAGGCGAACACGTCGCCGGTGGTCTCGACCATGGTGATCAGCATCACGATGACCATCGAGATGATCGCGGCCGGGACGAAGGTCGGCGTCCCGAAGTGGAAGGGCGTGGTCACCCCGAGCACGTCGGCGCCGCCGACCCGGCTGAAGTCGGTGAAGTCGAACAGCCAGCCGACCAGGGTGCCCACGACCAGGCCGATGAGCACGGCGACGGTGGCCACGAAGCCGGTGAACATCCGGTAGATGGCCAGGATGACCAGGAGGGTGAAGCCGGCCAGGGCCAGGTTGCGCAGGGCCCCGAAGGTCGGCGGGTCGGTGAACTGGCTGGCCCCGCCGCCGCCGGCGTCCAGGGCGGCCACCGACAGCAGGACGACGCCGATGATGGTGATGACGGTGCCGGTGACGATCGGCGGGAACAGCCGGATCAGCCTGGCGAAGAAGGGTGCCACCAGGAAGGCGACGATCCCGGCGATGATCACCGAGCCGTAGATGGCGCGCAGGCCGGGCACGCCGCCGCCCTCGGCCAGGCCGATCGAGATCATGGGGGAGACGGCGGCGAAGGTGACCCCCTGGAGCAGGGGCAGGCGGACGCCGATCTTCCAGAACCCGACCGACTGGATGATGGAGGCGATGCCGCAGGTGAACAGGTCGGCGTTGATCAGGTAGGCGAGCTGCTCGGGGGTCAGGTTGATGGCGCTGGCCAGCAGGATGGGCACGATGACGGCGCCGGCGTAGAACGCCAGCACGTGCTGGAACCCGTAGACGGCCAGCTTGGGCACCGGGAGGACCTCGTCCACCGGATGGACGGCGCCGGCGCCCGCCCGCTGGTCTCGCTCGTCTGTCCTGGCCATGTCCTGCACCAGCCTTTCTCCTGCGGTGCCTACCGCGCTGGATGCTGCTCAGGCCTGGCCGGGAGCGGTCTCGGTGGCCAGGGCGATGTCGTCGGGCCGGACCGGGGTGCGGGAGCTCGTGACCGCTGCGGCGGTCGCCCTCCTCGTCGCCGAGGGTCGTTTCCACTATACGGAAACCGTTGAGACTGACCTCGGCGGAGGGTGCCGATGAGTGCCGCCCCACCCCACCCCCCCGCCGCCCCCCGCGTCGGGTGGGCCAGGTTAACCACCCCCCCCCAAGCCGTCGCACC
>JASLIH010000069.1 GCA_030152105.1 Actinomycetes bacterium | reverse complement strand
CCCCCCGCAGTAACGCCTCTCGCACGTGAACGAGGCCGCACTCAAGCCCCTTTATACTTTTCGCCCAGGCGTGCGAACCACCGGATCCCTGGGACGAGAGGCCCAGCTGTTGAGGCATTGGCACATCCATTGGGATCAGAGGGGATCGACATGACGAACGCAGCGCCGCCATCACCACAGCGACCGGGGCGGGCTGTCCTTCAAGGCCTCCTGGATGTCCGGCCCAGCCTTGGGATCGAACACGAACGTGCCGCGGTCTCCACCGCCGACGCCGTCGCCCAAGGCCTGGCGGTCGCGCAGGTCTATGCGTTCGCGAGCGTCGACTATCCGGGTGCAGCGCAGTCGCTGGTGTTCGACAGCGACGCCACCACCGCGGTGGGCGCGTTCATCTTCGACCCCGCCAGCACCACCTCACCCACGACCGCCTTCACGTTCACGGGCGGGGTGTACCAGATCTTTACCGTCCCGGGTTCGACCGCGAGCATCGCTACGGGCATCAATGGGGCTGGCCTGATCGTCGGGGTGTACCAGGACCTGTCCAACGTGCTGCGCGGCTTTGCGAACAATGGCGGCACCTTCAGCAACGTGGATTTCCCGGGCGCCAGTGGGACGCAAGCCATCGGCGTCAACAATGCCGGACAGATCGTGGGCGACTACTTCGACGCCGCCAACGTCGAGCATGGATTCGTCAGCAGCGGCGGCGTCTTCACAGCAATTGACTTCCCCGGGGCCACCCGGACCACGGCCGCCGGGATCAACGCCGCCGGCGACGTTGTCGGAGTCTGGTCAGATGCAACAGGATCCCACGGCTTTCTGCTTCAGGCCGGCGTGTTCACCCCTGTCGACTTTCCGCTCGCCACCAGCACGAGCGCTTTCGGCATCACCGACACCGGGGAGATCGCTGGCTTCTATGACGACGCCGCCGGTAACACACACGGCTTTGTCTTCGCCGGCGGGGCCTTCAGCACGGTGGACGTCGCCGGCGCCCGCGGCACCCTCCTGACACGCATCAAGAACGGGGGGTCGGTGACGGGCGTGTGCACCGACGCCCTGAATGGGCAACACGGCCTCACCGGCCAATAAGCCAACTTCAGGTTTTGGCCTACTCGAGCAGGCGATCGCCGACGCTCAGGTCCTGGGTTGCGTCGGCCCATGCTTTGAGCTCTGACGGGACGGGTGGGACAGGCTGCGCCGCGATCGTCAGGTGACGATCGCCATCCAAACGGGACTGGAGATTCACCTGGAGCTCGGGGTCGAGCTCAGGATAGTCGCGGCGCTGGTGGGCACCGCGACTCTCGTTGCGGGCCAGCGCTCCCAGCAGGGTGGCCTCGGCGGCAGCCAGAGAGGCGCGCAGGTCGAGAGCGTGGGCCAGGTCGGCGTAGCCCTCGGCGGTCGGTCGGACGTCCACCTCGCGAGCCAGCTCGCGAAGCTCGGCCACCCGCTCCAGGCCACGGCGCAGCCCGGCTTGGTCGCGGACCACCCCGCAGGTCTCCCACATGGCGTCGCGCAGGGCCCGCTGCAGGGGGCGGGCGAACTCGCGGCCGTGGCGGATGAAGCTGGTCAGCTCCTCGTCGGCGGCATCGACGACCCGGCGGGCGCGCAGCTGCACATCGCGGCTGGCCGAGTAGCCGGCGGCCGCCTCGCCAGCCCGGCGGCCGAACACGACCGTCTCGGCCAGAGAGTTGCCGCCCAGCCGGTTGGCCCCATGCAGCCCGGCCGTCACCTCACCGGCCGCATACAAGCCAGCCACGTCAGTGGCGTGGGTCTCGGGGTCGACCACCACCCCGCCCATGGAGTAGTGGGCGGTCGGGGCGACCTCCATGGGTTGCTGGGAGATGTCCAGCATCTGGTACTCCAGGAACTGCCGGTACATGCGGGGCAGCTTCTCCAGGATGGCGTCCTTGCCCAGGTGGGTGATGTCCAGGAACACCCCTCCGTTGGGGCCGCCGCGGCCCTCGGCGATCTCGGTGTAGTTGGCCAGCGCCACCCGGTCCCGGGCCGAGAGCTCCATCCGCTCGGGGTCGTAGCGGGCCATGAACCGCTCCCCAAAGGCGTTCTTGAGGACGCCACCTTCGCCGCGGACGGCCTCGGTGACCAGGATCCCGGCGGCTTCCTCAGGGGCGACCATCCCGGTCGGGTGGAACTGGACCAGCTCCATGTCCTGGAGCCGGCAGCCGGCCCGCAAGGCCAGGTACATCCCGTCGCCGGTGTTCTCGTCCCGCCGGGAGGACGACCGCCGCCAGATCCGGGTGTGGCCACCGGTGGCCAGCACCACCGCGTCGGCCAGGAACACGGTCCGTGCGCCGGTCTCCAGGTCAAAGGCCAGCGCCCCGAAACAGGCCCCGTCCGAAACCAGCAGCTGGGACACGTACTGGTCGTCGACCACGGTCATGCCCAGCTCGGCGACCTTGGCGGTCAAGGTGCGCAGGATCGCCCGGCCGGTCCAGTCACCGGCATAGCAGGTCCGCCGCCACCGGTGGGCGCCGAAGAACCGCTGGTCCAGGCGACCATCGGGGGTGCGGGCGAAGGGGGCGCCCCAGTCGGCCAGCTCGAGCACGGCCGCTGGCGCCTCGGTGGCCATGAGCTCGACCACCCGCGGGTCGGCCAGGAGGTAGCCCTCCCGCAGCGTGTCGGCGAAGTGCTGCTGCCAGGAGTCCTGGGGGTCGACGGTGCCCAGGGCGGCGTTGATCCCGCCGGCCGCCAGGACCGTGTGGGCGTCGTCGCGGCGACGCTTGCCCACCACGACGACCTCGCTGCCGGCCTGATGGGCGGCGATGGCGGCGCGCAGCCCGGCCGCCCCTGTCCCGATCACCAGGACGTTGGCGACGTTACTGCGAACCGAGGAACCAGGCATGGGACGCGGCCGCGGGGTTGAGAGTTCGGCAAACGGCCGACCCGCCGAACATCCAGCGCGACGAGCCTACGCCACGTGAAGTCTGACGGATGGACGGCCTTTCACCAGGCCCCGGCTATGATCCGCGCCTGGCGGGGAGGAGGGTCACCAGCGTGGAGGCGGCGGTCGTGGCCGCCTTGGCGTTTGCGTTCACCAACGGCTTCCATGACGCCGCCAACGCGATCGCGACGCTGGTGGCCACAAGAGGCGCCAGCCCGGCGCCGCGATCGCCCTGGCCGCGGTGTTCAACCTGCTCGGCCCGCTGCTGCTGGGGGCCGCGGTGGCCAACACCATCGCCACGATCGTGGAGGTGCCGGCGGCGCAGACGGTCGAGGTGGTCGGCGCCGCCCTGACGGCCGCGGTGACCTGGAACGTGTTCACGTGGACGCGGGGGCTGCCGTCCAGTTCCAGCCACGCCCTGATTGGGGGGCTGGTCGGGGCCGGGGTGGTCGAGGCGGGAGTTGGGGCGATCAACTGGGGAGGCGTCGGCGGTGGGCATCCGACCGGGGTGATCGGGGCCCTGGTCGGCCTGGCCGTCTCGCCGGTGTTCGGCTTTGGCGCCGCCTGGGCGATGCAGCGCGGCGCCCGGCGCGGGTTCCGCAGGGCCACCACTCGCCTGAACCCGCTGGTGCGGCGGGCGCAGTGGCCGACCTCGGCGTTGCTGGCGTTCAGCCACGGCGCCCACGACGCCCAGAAGTCGGTCGGTGTCCTGGCCGCGCTGCTGCTGGCCAACGGGACGACCCAGTCGCTGTCGGCGCCGGTATGGACCAAGGCCGCCTCTGCCGCCGCGCTCACCGCGGGAACCGCGCTGGGTGGGTGGCCGATCGTCCGCACGATCGGGCGTCGCCTGTTCCGGATCCGCCCCCTCGACGGCCTCATCAGCCGGAGCAAGAGCGAGGCCAGCGCGACCGATGCCGCCGACGCCGCCGTGAAGACCCAGCGGCAGCTCGAGCGGGTCTACCGCCAGGCGGCATCGGCGCTACTGGAGGTGCAGGACCTCCGGGAGGTCATGGGCAGGCGAGAGCTGTATCGGCGCGTCTCGCGCATCAGCGAGATCCTGACCGAGGCCGCCGACCGTGTCTGGTACGCCACCGTGAAGGAGGGCTGAGGCACCGCGCACAGCGCGGGACTCACACGGTTCCCCTCTAGATAGCCGGGGCACGGGCTATTGTCGTCTTCTCGCTTTGCTCCTGGTTGGTCCATCATGTCCAGGGTCACACGTCAGCACCACGCAACCGTCGGAACGAGGAGAAGGAGCGCCGGCATGACCGAGACCACCACCGAGGTGCCCGGTTACATCCCTGGGACCTACATGCTCGACCCTGGCCACTCCGACGTCGCCTTTACCGTCCGCCACATGATGGTCAGCAAGGTTCGCGGCCACTTCACCAAGGTCGAGGCCGAGATCGTGCTCGCCCGTAACCCGCTGGACTCCTCGGCCACCGCCACGATCGATCCCAACTCGATCGACACCAACAACCCAACCCGCGACGACGACCTCCGCTCGGCCAACTTCTTCGAGGTCGACAAGCACCCGACGATCAGCTTCCGCTCGACCGGCGTCCGCCACAGCGAGGACGGGTTCGACCTCGAGGGTGAGTTGACCATCCGTGGGGTGACTCGGCCGGTGACGCTCGCCCTGGACGTGAACGGGTTCACCAAGGACCCCTACGGCGGCACCCGGGCCGGGTTCTCAGCCACCGGCGAGATCGACCGCAAGGACTTCGACATCACCACCAACATCCCCATGGACGGCGGCGGTGTGGTGATCGGCGACACGATCCAGCTGTTCATCGAGGTGGAGGCGATTCTGCAGCAACCGGCCGAGGCATAACGGCTCGGCC
>JASLIH010000660.1 GCA_030152105.1 Actinomycetes bacterium | reverse complement strand
CGGGTGCGGCGGGCGGTGGGGCGGCTGCCGGCCGGGCAGCGGGCCGCGGTCGTCCTGTTCTACCTGGTGGGGATGGCCCACCGGGAGGTGGCGGCGGCGCTCGGCATCGGCGTCGGCGCCGTCAAGACCCGGCTGCACAAGGGCAGAGCCGCCCTCCGCGAGGAACTGGCGGCCTGGGAGAGGGAGGAGCACATGGCGGCGACCACGACCGGGCCGGTGACCATGCGGGTGACCGAGGTGCGCCGGCAGCCACAGGAGGCCGAGCGGCCCGAGAAGACGGCCATCCTGCTCACCGAGGAGGCGGGGGAGCGGCGGCTCTCGATCTGGGTGGGGGCGTTCGAGGCCCTCCAGGTCGCCTTCGCCCTCGAGGGCACCGCGCTGCCCCGGCCGATGGCCTACCAGTTCATGACCTCGCTGCTGGAGGCGACCGGCGGCCGGCTGGCCGAGGCGAGGGTGACCCGGCTGGACGACGGCACCTTCTACGGCGTGGCCGTGGTCGACGGGCCGGCCGGGACCCGCGAGGTCGACGCCCGCCCGAGCGACATCCTCAACCTGGCCCTGCTGACCGGCGCCCCCATCCGGGTCGACCCCGGGGTCCTCGCCGAGGCCTCCCAGAGCGACAAGGGCGCCCGGTTCCTGGCCGAGGCGGCCGCCTACCCCGACGGCACCGCCACGATCGTGGCCGAGTTCCAGGCCGAGATGGAACAGATCCGGGCCGAGTTCCTCCGCCGCCACTGACCGGACCCGCTCCGTCTCGGCTAGCCCACCGCGACCTCGCCGGGGTCGGGCACCCGGGTCGGATGCAGGCCGGCCCGGGCCGCCTCCTCGGCGAACCAGACGGCGTCGCGGACCGCGCAGCCGCCCGGGTCGTTGTTGAAGTAGACGTAGGCGTCGGCGCCGGGACCGATCAGACCAGCCAGCCGGCCCGCCCAGGCGGCCAGGGCCTGGCGGTCGTAGCAGGGCCGCGGGTCGGCCGTGCCCTCGTGCAGGCGCAGGTAGGTCCAGTCGGCGGTGCGCCAGAGCGGGGTGGACCGGTGCGGGCTGTCGGCCAGGCACAGGGCCGCCCCGTGCTCGCCGAGCAGGTCGCGGACCTCGTCGGTCCACCAGCTGTCGTGGCGGGGCTCGACCGCGACCCGGGTCCCGGCCGGGAACGCCCGCAGGGCCCGGTCGAGGACGGCCGGGTCGGCCTTGAGGGTCGGGGGGAGCTGGAGCAGGACCGGGCCGAGCTTGTCCCCGAGGTGGCGGGCGCGGTCCATCAGCCGGCCGACCGGCTCCTCGGGGTCGCGCAGGCGCTTCTGGTGGGTCAGGAACCGGCTGGCCTTGACGGCCATCACGAACCCGGGCGGGGTCCGCTCGGCCCAGGCGGCAAAGGTGTGCGCCTCGGGCAGTCGGTAGAAGGCGTTGTTGGACTCGACGGTGGCGAACCGCTCGGCGTAGTGCTCCAGCCAGCGGGCCTGGGCCACTCCCTTGGGGTAGAAGCGGGCCCGCCAGTCCCGGTACTGCCAGCCAGAGGTCCCGACCAGCACCGGCACCGGCCGCTCACCTCCGTCCCGTCACCAGCCCGTCGTCCCCGGCCCGCCCTTGAACGGCCCGGTCACCGCCGAGGTGATCCAGCCGCCGTAGAAGTCGCCCGGCTGGGCCTGGACCGGTTCGCCGTCGACGGTCGCGCGGTCCACCCGGCCCGGGTAGAAGGCGTAGCACCCGGCGATGGCCTCATACCCGGGGCCGGGCAGGGCATAGGACCAGGCGACCGCCGGACGGTCGCCGGCATCGTAGTACCTGGCCGCTCCCTTGAACTCGCAGAAGGTGGACCGCCGGGCCGAGGGGCGCAGCCGCCCGACCCGGACGTCGTCCGCCGGGATGTAGTAGACGGGCGGGTGGCTGGTCTCCAGCACCCGGAGGCTGCGCCGGGTGTCGGCCAGCACCTGCCCGTCGAGCTCGACGACCACGCGGGCCGCCGAGGGCTCGACCCTCGGCGGCCGCGGGTAGTCCCAGACCGACTCCATCGTCCTGGCTCAGCCGTCCACCGAGACGAACACGCCGAAGCCAGGGTAGCTGTCGTCGGGGGTGAGGAAGCCGACCGCCCAGGCGGTGTATGAGGTGCTGCCCTTGAGCTTGACCTTGCCCAGGTCCTTGACCACGGTGTTGGTGCCGGCGGCGACGATCCGCAGCCGGTAGCTCCAGGCCGGGAGGAGCAGGTAGCCGCTGGCCTCGCCGAACTCGAGGCCCCGGACGACCGGGACCCAGCGGCCGAACAGCTTGGCCTGGACGTCGACGGCCGGGGCGTCGGGGCTGGTGTGGGCGACCCGCAGGCGGGTCAGGTAGCGCGAGACGGTGTCGCGGTCGCGCAGCACCTTGAGCTGGAGCGGGCCGCCGTCGCCGGTCAGCGAGCCGATGGCGGCGATGGTGACCGGTCGGCGGCCGAGGCGCACGTCGGCCTCGAGGGCGGCCGGGTCGCCCGCGGTGGACGGGGCCACCTTGACCTGCACGCTGTAGGTCCCCCGGGGCACCGCGAGGTAGTCGCTGAGGGTCCCGTAGGTCACGTCCGACAGGGTCTTGGCGCCGTTCACGTAGATGTCGACCGCCGGGGTGTCAGGGCTGTTGTGGAACGCGCGGACCTCGGCGGTCCCGCCGTTCGCCGAGGCCGGGGCCGCGAAGGCCAGGACCAGAGCGGCGGCCAGGATCGCGCCGACCAGGGCGCGGAGTCTTGCCAAGACGACCTCCTGCAATGCGGGGCTGGGCTCGACTCGTACTTCGCGTCGGCCCGGCGACCGGTTGCAGGGAACCGCCGACGGGTCGCGGCCCCGCTACTCCAGGCCGTAGCGGTCGCGCATGGCCTGGTCGGCTGGGTCGATCTCACGCTGCCCGGCGTCGCGGAGGCGCTTGTTGACCGTGTCGAGGTTCTTGCGGACGAGCTCCTTCTCGGCCTCGGTGATGCGGCCGCGGTGGGGCTCGCCGGCGTGCTCGAGGGTGGCGTAGTTGACCTTGCCACGGCCCGAACGGCCGGCCGAGGCCGACCCGCCCGCGCTGGACCCGCCGCCCGAGCGAGGCCGGCTGCGGTGCTTGGTGATCAGCGCGTCCTGGACGGCCGACTCCATCACGCCCGCCCCGGCCAGCAGGTTGAAGTCGTCAAGGCTGACCACCATCCGCTCGCCCCGGCGGGCGCCGGGGGCGATCCACTCGACGGTGACGAAGCGGCTCGCGCCCTGGAGCGACTCGACCTCCTCGGGGAGCACCTCGAGGGTCACCGGCAGGTCGGCGTACTCGGGGTGCTCGTGGACCACGAGCTGTCCTAACGACTGCTCGTCGGCCTCCTTGCCGGAAATGTCCGACACATGGACGACCTTGACTGCCATCAGGGCGGATTCCTCCTCGAAGCGAAAAAGTTTGCCGGGGCGCCATGACGGTAATCGAAAAAGTCGAGGCAGGCAAACACTCGGCGCCGCTAGGATGCGCGCCAGTGGACGCCGATTCTGTGCCTTCCAGCGCCCCGAGGCGCTCCCGATGGCTGACGGTCGCGGTGCTGGCCGTGGTCGCGGGCTTTTTCGTGGCCACCCTGGCCGCGCGCTGGAATGACGTCATTTCCCTGAAATGGCGGCTCGAGCCCGGCCTTTTCGCGGTGGCCACGGTGCTGCTGGCGCTTTCCTACGGGCTGGTCGCCGGCCTCTGGGGCCTGGCCCTGCACCGGGCCGCCGGGACGCGGCTGGTGGCGGGGGCGCGGATCTGGTTCGTCTCCAACCTGGCCAGGTACGTCCCGGGCAATGTCTGGAGCTACGTGGGCGCGGTCGAGCTGGCCCGGCGCGAGGGCGTGGCCCGGCGGACCACCCTGGCCGTCATGGCCCTCACCCAGGTCCTCTCGGTCGGGGTGGCGCTGCTGGCCGGGCTGCCGGTGCTCCTGGCCGAGCGGGCCCGGCTGGG
>JASLIH010000636.1 GCA_030152105.1 Actinomycetes bacterium | reverse complement strand
GACAAGATCGTCAAGATCGAGGGCTCCTACCACGGCCACCACGAGTCGGTGCTGGTCTCGATCCGGCCCAGCCGCGACAAGATGGGCCCGCGCGAGGCCCCGGCCAGCGTCGAGTTCGGCAGCGGCACCCCCAAGGCCGTGACCGACCTGACCCTGATCGTCCCCTACAACGACGCCGAGGACCTTGACCGGCTCCTGACCGCCAACGCCGGCGAGGTCGCGGCCCTGATCATGGAGCCGGTGATGATGAACGTCGGCATCATCGACCCCGAGCCCGGCTACCTGGACGCGGTCCGCGAGGTCTGCTCCCGCCACGGCGTCATCCTCATCTTCGACGAGGTCAAGACGGGCGCCACCATCGCCTACGGCGGCGCCGAGGAGGTCTACGGGGTCGCCCCCGACCTCAAGTGCTTCGCCAAGGCGGTCGGCGGCGGCACCCCCCTGGGCGGGTTCGGCGGCCGGGGCGAGCTGATGGCCGAGATCGCCAAGGACGGCGTGCCCCAGCTCGGCACCTTCAACGGCAACCCGCTGTGCGCCCGGGCCGGGCTGGTCGCCCTCACCGAGGTGCTGACCGAGGACGCCTACAAGGAGCTGAACCGGCTCAACGACGCCCAGCTGGCCGGCTGCCAGCGGGTCATCGACGACTACGGCCTGCCCTGCTACACCACCGGGGTGGGCGGCAAGGGCGCGGTCATGTACGCCCCCGAGCGCCTGCGCGACTACCGCGCCTACGCCGGCTTCGACGGCGACGGGGTCGACGCGGAGCTCTCCTACCTGTCGTGGCTGTACGAGATGACCAACGGCGTGTTCATGACCCCGGGCATCGACGAGCAGTGGACCCTGTCGGTGCAGCACACCGACGAGGACGTGGCCCGCTACGTCAACGCCTTCGAGACCTTCGCCGAGGAGGTCACCGGCCGCTGATGCGCCTAGGGGTGATGCTCGGCTACTTCGGGGCCGGGACGACCGCGGCCGAGCAGCTGGAGCTGGTGCGGGAGGCGGAGCGGCTCGGGTACGACTCGGCCTGGGTGGCCGAGGCCTACGGGTCGGACGCGCCCACCGTGCTGGCCTGGCTGGCCGCCCAGACCAGCTCCATCAACCTGGGGTCGGGGGTGTTCCAGATCCCGGCCCGGAGCCCGGCCATGACGGCCATGACCGCGGCCACCCTCGACCAGCTGTCGGGGGGGCGGTTCCGGCTCGGCCTGGGCCTGTCCGGGCCCCAGGTGGCCGAGGGCTGGCACGGCCAGCGGTTCGCCCGCCCCCTGGCCCGGACCCGCGACTACCTGACCGTGGTCCGGATGGCCCTGGAGCGCCGGCGGGTCGCCTACCAGGGCGAGACCCTGGAGCTGCCGCTGCCCGACGGTCCCGGCAAGGCCCTCAAGCTGACCATCACCCCCGCCCAGCGGCGGCTGCCCATCTACCTGGCGGCCATGGGACCGCAGAACCTGGCCCTGGCCGGGGAGCTGGCCGACGGCTGGCTCGGGTTCCTGTTCTCCCCCGAGCACGCCGGCGGGTTCCGTGACCAGCTGGCCGCCGGGGCGGCCCGGGCCGGCCGCGACCTTGACGGCTTCGACATCGCCCCCAACGTCCAGGTCCACATCTCCGACGACCTGGCCGCGGCCCGTGACGTCATGCGCCCGTTCCTGGCCCTGTACATCGGCGGCATGGGCTCCCGGGAGCGCAACTTCTACGCCGACCAGGCCGCCCGCTACGGCTTCGAGCAGGCGGCGGCGCAGGTCCAGGACCACTACCTGGCCGGCCGCCGCGCCGAGGCCGGGGCCGCCCTCCCCGACGAGCTGATCGACCTGGTCACCCTGTGCGGTCCCCCCGCCAAGGTCCGCGAGGGCCTGGCCGCCCTCCGCCAGGCCGGCGTCGGCACCCTGATCACCGCCCCCACCGCCTGGACCCACACCGAGCGCCTGACCCAGCTCCGCCAGCTCGCCGAACTGGCCGCTTGACCCTCCTGTCGGGGGAGCGTCCAGAGTGGTCGGCGGAAGGGAGGGACGCGAGGTGGACAACCTGCTGCCGATCGGGCGCTTCTCCAAGGCGACCCGGCTGTCGGTGAAGGCGCTGCGCCACTACGACGAGCTCGGCCTGCTGCGGCCGGCGTTCGTCGACCCGTCCTCCGGCTACCGCTACTACCGGCCGGCCCAGGCCAACCAGGCCGAGGCCATCCGCATCCTGCGGTCGCTGGAGATGCCGCTGGAGGAGATCCGGGCGGTCCTGGGCGACGCCGGCGGCGACCTGGCGGCCAAGCGCCTGCAGCGGCACCGGGAACACCTCGAGGCACGCCTTGACGAGCACCGGCGCATGCTCGCGTTCCTCCAACGGCTCCTGGACAGGGAGGATGTCATGCCGTACGAGGTGACCGTCCGTGAGCTGCCGGCCCAGCCGGTGGCCGCGACCCGCACCACCAGCAACCTCAGGGAGATCTCGTCCGCGATCAGCGATGGGGTGCACGCGCTCGTGGCCGAGCTGGGCGCCCGGGGGATCGAGCCGGCCGGGCCGCTGCAGGTCGTCTACCACGCCACCGAGGTGCTGGACTCCGAGACCAGCGCCCCGATCGAGATCTGCCTGCCGGTGGCGGCCCCGTTCGAGGGGTCCGGCCAGGTCTACGGGACCGAGCTGGCCGGCGGCCCGGCCGCCGTCACCCTCCACCGTGGCCCCTATGCCGAGATCGGCCCCGCCTACCACACCATCTCCGGGTGGGTGCAGGACCACGGCCACGAGCTGAACGGCGGCCCCCGCGAGGTCTACCTCAACACCCCGGGCCAGGTCTCCGAGGCCGATCTCCAGACCGAGGTCCAGTGGCCGATCAGGTGAGGCCGAGGGCGTCTCGCTAGGCGCGGCGCCCGTCGATGGTGATGTCCCGCCCGGCGACCGTGTCCCCGGTCATCCGTACGTCCCCGCCGCCGACCGCCGTCGCCCCCGACTCGTTGATGTTGACCTGGGTCAGGTTCGGGGCCAAGGCCCGGATGTCCCGGATCATGGCCGTCAGCTCCGCGGCGAACCTCGGGTCCCCCTCCAGCGTCTCCGCGAGCACGTCCTGGAGTGACGCCTGGCGTAATTGGTCGTCGGGCCGCTCCTCGAGGCGCTGGAGCGCCCGCTGACCCGTACGGTCGCCGACGAACTTGGCCTTGACCCGATCATACAGCCGATCGAGCCGGGCCATCACCGCCTCTGTCAGCTCGGTCGCCACCCGTCCGACCAGGTGGCCGCCGATGTGGCCCAGGTACGGCACCAGCAGGGCGACGGCCGCCGCGGCCGGGTCCACGGCACCCGCCTCAGGCGCCGCCGCTCGGCGCCGGTCGGGTGGTCGGGTCCTGCTCGGAGCTCCGTCCAGCGACGTCATCCGCCGATGGGAGAGGAAGTCCCCGGTAGGCCAGGCTGTCGATCTCCAGCGAGCACTTGGCCAGGGCCGCCGACGCGAACCTCGTCATGTTCATGGATGTTGCTCCTTGTTGCTTGGCGGCCCCGGTGAGCCCTCCGACCTGGCCAACGGTACCCGGCCATGACCACTGCGGTCGGTGCCGTCCACCACCAGTCCGATGTGCCATCGGTCACACCTCCTCATCCCCCGGTGACTGGACGGAGCACAATGAGTATTACCCTTCCTTCGGCCACACGTATAGGTTCGTTCCGAAATTCCTGAAGGGCTTGAAGGGCCGCTCGCGCTGCGCCTTGTTCGTGTCGAGGAACTCGCCGAGCTGCTCCAGCTCCGCCTCCTGGGGGGTTCCCTGGACGCCCTCTCGTTCCAGGTCCTCGACCGTGACGCACCGGACACGCAGGTAGTACTCGCCCCAGGCCTGCTCCACGATCGACAGCTTCACCTCGAACGTCGGGGGATTCCCGTCCTTGATCTCCGCCGTCCAGGGCTCCGCCAGCGCATCCTCGGGGACGCCCGCCGAAGGCGGTGTCTCCACCCGCTGGGAGGTGAGGACGACGCTGTTGCCGGGCGTGCATCGCTCCTCGACGCCATTGCGGGTCGGGTTCTGCTCCCCGTCGATCGGCGTGCCGTCGAACTCGTAGCTGCCAATGGCCTCCAGGGTCGTCCCAGCGAGGACGTCGGCGTATTTCTGCTGTCGCCTCGTCGGTTCGGAGGCCGAGAGCGTGATCTCCCCGAACCGGACAATGGAAGGGTCGTACTCTCCTCGCTGCGCTTTGAGCTGCAGCCCGTAGAGCCGTGGCGCCCACGCCGGGGCTTGGAGCAGCAGGACGCCTGCCATGGCGAGCGCGACAACCAAGAGCGATCTCCGCATGGTCAACTCCCTTCGTCAGGTCGATCTGCTGGGGCTGGTCACCTCCTTGAGCCACTGCCGAACCTCGGCCGCCTCGGGCGTGCCGATCTCGGTGAAGATGTCGAGCGCCTCCCGCAGGTCGGCCTCGGCGGCGGCCCGCTGGCCCTTGTCGGCCAGGGCCCAACCACGGCTCCGCAGCGCCTTCGCCTCCCAGAGTCGTTCCCGCAGCTCGAACCCGCGCAGGATCGGCAGCGCCTGGTCGAGGTACTCCAGTGCTCTGTCCGGCTCCCCCCGCAGCCGGTGGACGTCGCCGAGGCTCACGAACGCCCAGGCCTGCCCGCGCCGGTCGCTCAGGTCGACGAAGAGGGTGAGGCATCTGCTCAGGGCGTCCATCGCCTCGTCGAGGTGGTCCTGCTCGCGATGGACCTGGCCGATGTTCACGAGGGTCCAGGCCTGCCCGATCCGGTCGTCGACGCGGACGAAGTACGCCAGCCCACGGCCGAGCCGGTCGAGGGCCTCGGGGAAGCGCCCCTGGTCACGGTAGACATGGCCGGCGTTGATCAGGCACCAGTTCTGCCCGTCGAGATCGCCCTGCTCCTCGAAGATCTCCAGAGCCTGCCGGAAATAGCCGATCGCCCGCTCGTGGTCCATGCGGTCGCGATGGACGACGCCGCAGTTGACCAGGGCATAGCCCTCCCCGTGGCGGTCGCCGATCCTCCGCATGACGGTGAGCGAGCGCCGGAAGCAGACCATAGCGTGCCGGTAGCGTCCCTGGATGCGGTGGACCAGACCGAAGCTGAAGGCCGTCCAGGCCTGGCCGCTGCGGTCACGGTGCTCGTCGAAGACCGCCTTGCAGCGGTTCAGGCACTCAACCGCCTTGTCGATGCGGCTCTGCTCGACGTAGGCGTTGCCGAGGTTGTGGAGGGTTTGGGCCTCGCCCCACCAGTCTCCCAACTCGCAGAAGATCGGCAGGCACTGCTCGAAGTGGGCGATTGCCCTCTCGAGACGATTCTCGTCGAGCGGCCCGGTGCCGGTCTGGCGCAGGTGGACTGTGCCGAGGCTCCGCAAGCCGTGGGCCTCGGCGTGACGGTTCCGGGCCTGGCGGCTGGCGTCGAGCGCGAGCTCCTGGGTGTGCTGCCAGTCGGTCCAGTGGTTGTGCAGGTCGCAGATGTAGGCCAGCGAGGCGGCGAGCTTCCAGCACAGCTCCCAGAACCCGTGGTCATGGCACTGCTCGACCGCGGCGATCAGGCTCGTCCGCTCCATCGCCAGCCAGGCCACCGGGTTGTCCAGCAGCCGCTCGGGGATGGTGAACCGTTCAGCCGGCGGCCCGGGATCGGTGGGTCCGCCGGCGTCGCGATCGCGGCGCGCCGGGTCGACCATGGCCGCCGCCCGCCTGGCGATGACCAGGTAAGTCCGCAGCGCGCGCTTCAGCGCTGCCGCCCGCTCCTGGGCCGGGTCGTCCAGGAGCCGCTCCCGGGCAAAGACGCGGAGCAGGTTATGGAAGCGGTAGCGGGTCGCGAATGGTTCCAGGGCGGGGTCCGGCGGCCCTCCGTCCCGGCGGTCCCCGGGCGTCCGGGCCACTTCGAGGACGTTCGCCTGGACCAACTCGTCGACCAGTTCCTCGGCGATCGACGGATCCTCGTCGAGCATGGCCCCGGCCACCCAGCCCGGGAAGTCGGGCGCCTCCAGCAGGCCGAGCAGCCGAAAGGCCCGCCGCTCCTGCGTGGTGAGGCCCTCGTAGCTGAGCTCGAAGCTGGCCCGCACCTCGAGGTCGCCGGCCGTCAACACGGCCAACCGATGCTGTTCGTCGCTGAGCCGCGCGACCAGCCGCCGAAGCGACCAGTACGGCCGGGCGACGAGCTTGGCCCCCGCGATGCGCACGGCCAACGGCAGGCATCCGCACAGATCAACGAGCTGGTAGGCCGCTTCGCGTTCGGCGGCGACCCGCTCGTGACCGGCGATCTTGGCCAGCAGGGCCACCGCCTTGTCGGGCTCCAGCACATCCAGGGTGACGAAGTTGGCGGCCTCCAGGCCGGTGAGCTGCGCCCGGCTGGTGATGATGGCGGCCGATCTGGAGCTGGCCGGCAGCAGCGGACGGACCTGGGCCTCGGAGTTGGCGTTGTCCAGCAGGACGAGCACGCTGCGGTCGGCCAGCCGGGCGCGATAGCGGCTGGCCCGCTCGTCGAGGTCGTCGGGGATGGCCGAGCGGGCGACGCCGAGCGCGAGCAGGAACTCGCCGAGCACGTCGCCGGGGTCCAGCTGTTGGGTCTCGACGCCGCGGAGGTTCACGTACAGCTGGCCGTCGGGGAAGCGGTCCCGGAGCTGGTGGGCCACCCTGGTGGCGAGGGCGGTCTTGCCGACCCCCGCCTTGCCGGCAATGGCCGAGATCACCAGCGAGGTCCGTCGGCGCCCGCCCCTGCGCCGGAGCAGGCTCCGCAGCAGGGCCAGCTGGTCGTCCCGGCCGGTGAAGTCGGCGATGTCGGGGGGGAGCTGGTATAGGTATCGGTCGGCCCGTTCCGCGTCCGA
>JASLIH010000605.1 GCA_030152105.1 Actinomycetes bacterium | reverse complement strand
TCCGGGTCAGGCGGTGCGGGCGGCGGCGGGCATGCCCTCACGTGTGGCGAAACAGGTGACCAAACTGAGCAGGAATGGAGAAGCGCCGGTCCCCGAGCCGCAGCTAACGTCACTGCCATGGACGTCACCATTTCATGCGAGCTTCCGCACTACGATCCTCCGGCAGCCGGTCAGGCGCACTGAATATGTCGTTCAGCCAACGCGGAGGGGAAGCCAATGCCGAAGAGATGATGACAACACACGAACGTCACAACTCAATCGAACCAGAGAGGATGGATGCAATGAACTCGCATGTCAGCACGATCCTGCTTGGCGTCAAGGACCTGGAGCGATCCAAGCGCTTCTATGCCGAAGGGCTAGGCTGGAAGGTCCAGAACGACTACAAGATCTCCGTGTTGTTCGTTCCCCACGGCGGCTCGATGGTCGGCTTCTACGGCCGCGACGGGCTCGCCGACATGGTGGGCGTGAGTCCTGACGGCAGCGGCTTCAGCGGCGTCGTCTTCAATTACGTCGTGCGCAGCGAGGACCGCGTCAACGAGATTGTGGACGAGGCCGAGAAGGCCGGCGGGAAGGTCCTCAAGCCCGCGGCGAAGCTGAAGTGGGGCGGGTACGGCGGATCCTTCGCCGACCCAGATGGCTACATCTGGAACATCGGCTACAGCGCCGAAGGAGAGGACCAGCCCTACGCCGAGTAGCGAGGACCGAACTACGCATACTCCAAGGCCGAGCAGCACCGCAGCGGCCGCGATGGGTGCGATCCGGAGTTTCTCAGGCGGCGCCGGAGGCCGTGCACCTCCGGCGCGTCCGGACCCACGGGGATCGGCCGTCAGATCACCAGTGGCTGATGCTCCCGGACGGCGAGTACTTAGACGATGCGGAGCCCAAAGCCGGCAGCTAGCTCTACCGATGCGACGGGGCGGGACGCGAGAGCATGCCAGCCTTCGCTCCGTCATCCCAGGCCTGTTGAACTGGGAAGACGTTCTCTACATCCTCAAGACCGGCCCTGCGGGCGGCCTCCGGCCGCCTCGGGCCGGCAACCCGGCTGCCGCCGGCCCCCGGGCGGCCCGCTTCGTCGTCGCACTGTTTGAGGCCCGCTTCGATGATGCGCAACGCATCAACGATGACGCCCTCAAGTCCCCGCGCCCAAGGGGCCCAGGCGCCAGCACAGCCGGCGAGCCCTTATGAGCTGTTTTGTGGCTGGTCGGTCAGTTGGTCCTCGTCGTAGACCTCGTCAGGGGAGCCGACGATGCGGGGGTCGGGGGTGCCGACCACCTGCCGGTCCTTGTCGTCGTAGTCGAAGCGGTCCAGCACGTAGCGCATGGCCTCGATCCGCCCGCGCTTCTTGTCGTTGCTCTTGACCACCACCCACGGGGCCTGGTCGGTATCGGTGTGCTGGAACATGTGCTGCTTGGCGCGGGTGTAGTCGTCCCACTTCTCCAGCGACGAGAGATCGGTCGGCGAGAGCTTCCACTGCCGGACCGGTCGACCTGACGGATGATGAACCGCGTGCGCTGCTCCGCCCGCGACACCGAGAACCACAGCTTGACCAGGTGGATCCCGTCCTGGACGAGCAGGCGCTCGACGTGGGGGACCTGCTCCATGAACCGCTGGTACTCGGCCGGGATGCAGAACCCCATCACCCGTTCCACCCCGGCGCGGGTATACCAGGACCGATCGAACAGCACGATCTCGCCGGCGGCGGGCAGGTGGGCGAGGTAGCGCTGGAAGTACCACTGGGTGCGCTCGTGCTCGCTCGGCTTCTCCAGCGCCACCACCCTGGCCCCGCGTGGGTTCAGGTGCTCGGTGAACCGCTTGATCGTGCCCCCTTGCCGGCGGCGTCGCGGCCCTCGAACACGACAATCAGCCGCTCGCCGGTGGACTTGACCCAGTACTGGAGCTTCAGCAGCTCGATCTGCAGCAGCCGCTTGGTCCGCTCGTACTCCTCGCGCCCCATCTGCTCGGCATAGGGATAGCGCTCGCGCCAGGTGTCCACCGGCCGACCGTCGGCACGCACCAGCACCGGCTCGTCGTCGTCGCGATCGTCCACCCGCAGGTCCGGCAGCTCGTCCAGCAGGTCGCTGGACTCGGCCGCGGTGCGGACGTCGATGACCTGGTCGTCAGCGCTCACCCCAACAGTCTCGACAGCTCAGGAGTGCGCTAACCCTCCCCGCCGCAGAGACTGGCTAAGGCGGCTAGCTCCAGCCGGTGAGGTCGAGGATGACCCCGGCGCCGGTGATGTTGTGCTGGACGCTGATGTAGAAGTGGCGGCCGCTGGCGTCGAAGATGCCACCGGTCCACTCGGCGGTCAGGTCGTTCAGGGTGGCGATGCGAATGCAGCCGTCGCCCTGAAGGTCGGGGTCGGTGCCGTCGGGCAGGCAGTCCCATAGGTCGTCGTTGTGGGGGCCCTGGAGGTCGGTGACGGTCTCGGCGTCCTCGTGGATGATCCAGTTGCCGCGGTGGGGCTGGTAGGCGATGTTGTCGGGCATGGCCAGGGCGGGGCTGCCCGGAACGAACAGCTGGGCCTCGGGCACGCCGGTGTTGGCGCCGGCTTGGGCCAGGGTGCCATCGGTGATGCAGATGGCTTCGCCCCAGAGCTGGTCGTCGGGTTCGTTACCGGTGTTGTTGGCACACCACCGCACCCGGCCGGCGGCCTCGGCGGCGCGGTCGATGTCGGCATCCTCGGGGCGGTAGTAGCCGGTCAGGTGCAGGCTGGCCGCGGCCGTCCGCAGGTCGGGGTCGGCCGCGGCCGGGATCGGGACCCAGGCCCCGAGGCCCCACTGGGTGCCCTGGCCGTAGTCGGTACCGCCCTCGCGCAGGCCAAGCCGCAGCCCGTAGATGGCACCGGGGGCGGCGTAGGGGGAGTCGGCCAACGCAGTGATCGGCCCGGCGGCGGGGTCGCGGAGGGTGGCGGGAAGGAACTTGAAGTAGGCCCCACCGGGCACGCCCTGGGCGGGTCGGTTCTCGTCGCCGTAGTAGGTGACGCCGTTGGGGTAGATGGCCAGCCCCTCGAACGACAGCCGCCCCAGGGCCGGGCGGGCGGTCAGGTTAGCCGCGCCGCTGCCGCCGCTGAACGTCCCGGTCACCCGGTCCAAGGTGACCCCGCTGGTGTGGAGGGGGTCAACCAGCTCGTACATCCGGCCGCCGCTGGGGCCGCCGCCGGCCTCCTCGCCGAACAGGATGCTGCCCCAGGGGGTGCGGCGCACGGGGTCACAGTCGCTGGTGCCGGTGAGGATGACCTGCTGGGCGCCGCTGGCCAGGTTGATCCGGACCAGCCCGGGGTCGCTCACGTCTTGTTCGTTGCAGGTGATCAGCCAGCGAGGGTGGGTGTCGTTGGGCCACAGGGCACTCTGGTCCAGGTTGGGCGCGGCCACGCCGTGGCTGACGACGCGGACCTTGAGGCTCTTGGCCACGGTGGCCAGCCGCTCGGGATGGGCGGTGGCCTCGGCGGCGCTGACCGAGGCTGTAGAGGAGTGGTCGAGTGGGCCGCTGACCCCGAACAGCGACGGGGAGCGGTGGCGCAGCTGGGCCTGGACGACGCTGCCGAAGTCGGTGAAGGCGCCGGCGGCGCCGACGCCCAACGCGACCACCAGGAGGACGGCGCTGGCCACGGTGAGGCTTCGGCGTCTGGTCATTCGGTCCTACTCCTCTTGTGGGCGTTCCGGTCGGCCGAGAGAACCTGAACCTTCCGCCTGACCACAGCCTGACCGGATCATGAACAGCCAGCGGCGGCTGACCAGACTTCCATGACCTCGCCGCACCGAGCCGGCGCGGTCGGGCTCGCGGGCGTGGAAGACGCTGCCGTGCTGGTAGCTGCTCGAAACCGAGGATAGGGCGATCCCGCCGGGGCGGCAGCGGTTCACATCGTCCAGCACCTCATATGCCGGCAGGTCGACTGCTTCAGACGAAGGCGCTGAGGCCGGTGATTGCGCGGCCGACGATCAGGGTGTTGATCTCGCGGGTGCCCTCGTAGGAGTAGATGGCCTCGGCGTCGGCGACGAACCGGCCGACGTGGTGCTCAAGCAGGATGCCGTTGCCGCCCAGCAACTCCCGGGCCCAGCCGACCGTCTCGCGCATGCGCGCGGTGCAGAACGCTTTGGCCAGCGAGGCGTGCTCGTCGCGGGCCAGGCCGGCGGCCTGGAGCTGCGACAGCCGCGCGCACAGGCTGGCCGAGGCGGTGATGTTGCCCAGCATCCGGACCAGCAGGTCCTGGACCAGCTGGAAGCCGCCGATGGGCCGGCCGAACTGCTGGCGCTCGCACGCGTAGGCCAGGGCGTGCTCATAGGCCCCGCGGGCGCAGCCCACCGCCATCCAGGCCACCCCGGCCCGGGTCATCTTGAGGACCTCGGCGGTGTCCCGGAACGAGGCGGCGGCCTGGAGCCGGTTGGTCTCGGGGACCCGGACGCCCTGGAGCGTGATGAGGGCGTTCTGCACGACCCGCAGGGCGATCTTGTCCTCCAGGTTCTCGGTGATGAACCCGGGCGTTTCCGCCTCGACCAGGAAGCCCTTGACCTGGCCGTCCTCGACATCTTTGGCCCAGATCACCGTCACGTCGGCGAAGCTGGCGTTGCCGATCCATTTCTTGCGCCCCTCCAGCACCCAGGCGTCGCCGTCGCGGCGGGCACTGGTGGCCAGACCGCGGGACGCCCCCGAGCCGACCTCCGGCTCGGTGAGCCCGAAGGCGCCGAGCTTCTCCATGGTGGCCATGGCCGGCAGCCAGCGTTGCTTCTGCTCCTCGGACCCGCACAGGTAGATGGAGCCCATCGCCAGCCCGCCGTGCACGCCGAAGAAGGTGGCGATGGAGGGGTCGGTGCGGGCCAGCTCCATGGCCACCATGCCGTCCAGCAGCGGGCTCTTGCCGGGGCAGCCGTAGCCGGCGTAGGGGAGCCCGGCGATGCCGAGCTCGGCCAGGCCGGGCAGGAGCTCGTGGGGGAACCTGGCCCTGGTCCAGTAGTGGTTGATGATCGGCTGCACCTGCTGCTCCATGAAGCTGTGCACCCGCTGCAGCAGCGCCCGGTCCTGGTCGTCCAGTAGCAGCTCCAGGGCGTAGAAGTCGGCATCGGCAGTCATCCCTCACGCACCTCCTCGGGCGGGTCGGGTCGCGAGCCCGGTCGCTCGCGGCCGCGGTCCAGGAACCGGTCGACCACCGGCGCCAGCTCGGCCGCCTCGGTGAGCAGCCCCAGGTGGCCACCGGGGTAGACATGCAGCTCGGCCTCGGGCAGCAGACGCCGCATGATCCGGGCGTTGGCCAGTGGCACGACGGGGTCGTCGTCGCCCGCCAGCAGCAGTGTCGGCTGGCGGATCCAGGGCAGCACCGGCAGGCTGGTCCAGCCGGCCGCGGCCACCAGCTGGTAGAGGTAGCCGCGCCGGGGGCCCACCCGGGTGTGGCCGTGCAGGAGCGCCCGCGCTTGGGCGGGGTCGGCCCGGATGGTCCCGCCGTAGAGGTCGGCGGCGACCCGCTCGGCGAAGTCCGGGTCCAGGTAGCGGCGGGGGGTGGCCATCCGCGCCAGCACCCTCGGGTGGCCGGGCACCATCAGCGTGCCGGTGCCGGTGGCTGCCAGGACCAGCCGCCGGCAGCGGTCGGCCTGGGACAGGGCGAACTGCTGGGCCAGCCCGCCCCCCCAGGAGATCCCGAGCAGGTCCACCCGCTGGTGGCCGAGCCGGTCGAGGAGCCGGGCGAGCAGGCGGGCCAGGCCCGGCAGGCGGTAGGGGAGCCGCGGCAGGGGTGAGCCGCCGACGCCGGGGACGTCGAAGCGGACCACCTCGATCGCGGGGTCGAGGTGGTCGACGAGGGGTTGCAGCACCTCCAGGCTGGCTCCGATGCCGTTGGCCAGCACCAGGGGGGTGCGGGTCCCGTCGCCGGGACGGACGGCCACGCGCAGCTGCTGGCCCCCGACCGTGACGGCGCGCATCGACCGCTCCACGGCTCGGCTCAGCGGTCCAGGACATAGGTGCCGGGGGCGGCGTCCAACGGCGGGAAGCCGGCGGCGCCGAGCCGCTGGGGTCGGGCCTTCTCCCCGCCGCCGCGCTGCTCCAGCCAGCGGGCGAAGTCGGGCCACCACGAGCCGCCCTCGGTGGTCGACCGGCCCAGCCAGTCGGCGGGGTTCGGCGGGTTGGCTGGCGCGGTCCGGAAGCTGGCGTTGCGGCTCCCCGGCGGGTTGACCATGGAGGCGATGTGGCCGCCGTTGGACAGGACGAACCTGGTGGGGCCGCCGAGTAGCTGGGTGCTGCGGTAGCAGGCCTGCCAGGGGCAGAGGTGGTCGGCGGCGCCGGCGACCAGGTATGCGTCGGTGTCGACCGTGGCCAGGTCCACGGGCGAGCCGAGCATGGTGGCCTCCCCTGGGCGGGTGAGGAGGTTGTCGACGGCCAGCCGGATGAAGTCGCGGTGCAGGGCCGCGGTGAGTCTGGTCGTGTCGGCGTTCCAGGAGAGGATGTCGAAGGGGGGTGGCGCGCGCCCGGCCAGGTAGTTGTTGACCCAGTAGGGCCAGATCAGGTCGCCGGGACGCAGCCAGGCGAACACCTCGGCCAGGGTCCGGCCGTCTAGGTACCCCCTCGCCGCGACGGCCGCGACGGCCGCACGGGCTGTGCCATGGTCGAGCGCCGCGCCCGCCGTCCCCGCCCGGGCCTGGTCGAGCACCGCCACCGCCAGGCCAAACCCGGCGACCAGGTCCTGTCGCCCGGTGGCGGCCAGGTGGGAGAGCACCATGGCGGCCAGGATCCCGCCCGAGCACAGCCCCAACAGCGCCGACGAGGCGACCCGGCAGATCCGCCGGGTCGCCTCCAGCGCCTCCAGGATCGCCTGCCCGTAGGTGTCGGCGTCCCAGTCGCGGTGGCGGGCGTCGGGGTTGCGCCAGGAGACGACGAAGACCTGCTGGCCGCTGTCGACCAGATATTCGACCAGGCTGCGACCCGGGGCAAGGTCGAGGATGTAGTACTTGTTGATCGTCGGCGGCACGACCAGCAGCGGCACCCGGTGCACCCTGGGCGTCCGCGGCCGGTACTGGAGCAGCTCGAAGACGGGCGTGCGCAGCACGACCGCTCCTGGGGTCGCGGCCAGGTCGGCGCCGACCTCGAAGGCGTCGGCGGCCACCATGGTCGGCAGCCGCGGCGGCGTGGCCAGGTCGCTGGCCAGGTGCCGGGCGCCGCGGACCAGGCTGCCGCCGCCGGAGCCGATTAGCGCCTTCCAGAAAACGGGACTGGTCAGCGGCTGGTTGCTGGGCGCGAGCGCCTGTACCAGGTTGTCGACCACGAACCGCAGCCGCTCGGCGTCGCGCCATTCCAGGTCGGCCTCGGCCAGGAGCTCCTCGGCGGTCCGCCCGGCTGCCAGGTACGCCTGGACGAGGCGGCGGAGCAACGGGTTGGAGGTCCAGGCGGGGTCGGTGAAGCGGCGGTCCCCGGTCTGGACCGCCAGGGTGGAGCGGCCGAAGCCGACCCGGGCCAGCTCGCCGGCGAGCAAGGTCGCCCGGCGGGCCACCCGGTGGGGCCGGCGGGCCAGGGCGGTGGCGAGCCGGACGCCGGAGCCGCCCGGAACGAGGCGGTAGGCCGGCCCGAGCGCGCCGTACGCGAGCAGCAGGTCAAGCGGCGCCGCGGCGGCGGCGCCGACCGACCCGAGGCCGGCGGGTGACCGGCCGTTCACGGCAACAGCTCCTCGGGCGGGACCACCTCGCGGCGCAGGAGCTTGCCCGTGGCCGTCTTGGGCAGAGCCGCCTCCAGCCATACATGGCGGGGGTATTTGTAGGCCGCGAGCCGTTCCCGGCAGAAGGCCTGCAGTTCCGCCGGGGTGGCCTCGGCCCCGGGCTTGCGCACCACGGCGGCCCCGACCTCCTCGCCGTGGGTCGGGTGGGGGAGACCGACCACGGCCGCCTCGGCCACCGCCGAGTGCTCGTAGAGCACCTCCTCGACCTCCCGTGGATAGACGTTGTAGCCGCCCCGGATGATCAGGTCCTTTTTGCGGTCGACGATGAAGAAGTAGCCGTCCTCGTCCTGGCGGGCCAGGTCGCCGCTGCGGAACCAGCCGTCAGGGATGGCCTCGCGGGTGGCGTCCTCGTTCCCCCAGTAGCCGCGCATGAGGTTGTGGCCGCGGATGGCGATCTCGCCGACCTCGCCGGCCGGCACCTCGTCGCCGGCCGGACCGACCAGCCGCAGCTCGACGCCGTCGATCGGGGTGCCGATGGAGCCGGGCTTGCGTACCCGGTCGGGGTGGTTGAACGAGGCGACCGGGGAGGTCTCCGACAGTCCGTAGCCCTCCAGGATGACGCAGCCGAAGGCGTCCTCGAAGCCGCGCAGCACCTCCGCCGGCAGCGCGGCCCCGCCGGACACGCACAGCCGCAGCGACCGCGTGTCCATCTCGCCGCGGCCCGGGTGGTTGAGCAGGGCCACGTACATCGTCGGGACCCCTTCGAAGACCGTCACCCGGTCCCGCTGGATAACCTCCAGTGCCTTGGCCGGGTCGAACCGTGGCACCAGGGTGAGGCAGGCGCCGCTGTCGACGGCGGCGTTCAGCCCGCAGGTCTGGCCGAAGGAGTGGAACAGCGGCAGGCAGCCCATCACGACGTCGCCCGGTTCCAGGCGCAGCAGCGTGGTCGCCGTCACCCTCGCGTTGCGCCGCAGGTTGGCGTGGGTGAGCTCGGCGCCCTTGGGCTTGCCGGTCGTGCCCGAGGTGTACAGGATCACCGCCGTGTCGTCGTCGGCGCGGCTGACCACCGGGGTCTGCGGCGACTGCTCGGCCAGCAGGCGGTCGAACGCCGCGGCCGCGACCGGGATGTGGCCGGCCTCGGCGGCCTCGGCGCCCTTGGTGGCCTCGGCGACGGTGGTCTCCCAGGCGAACAGGAGCCTCGCTCCGGAGTCTTGGAGGTAGTACTCGATCTCGCGCGCCTTCAGCAGCGGGTTCATGGGCACCACCACGGCGCCGGCGCGCAGGGCCCCGTAGTAGAGGATGGGGAACTGGGGGACGTTGGGCAGCAGCAGGGCCACGCGGTCGCCAGGCTCCACACCCTGCGCGGCGAGCAGGCCCGCCACTCGTCCGGATCGCTCGTCCAGTTCATCGTAGGTCAGGAGGAGATCGTCGAGCCGGACCGC
Source organism: Actinomycetes bacterium (assembly GCA_030152105.1). Next base: position 6,030 of record JASLIH010000605.1, on the reverse strand, counting down.
CGCCCGCTCTGGGTGTCCGTGCTTGGCTTCGACGAGGTTCAGGGCCAGGTTCGCCATCGCCGCCTCCGAGGATTGGTTGCTGCCTGGAAGCGTCCACTCGGGTGATGCCAAGGGCAATGGCCCCCGGGACAGCATTCGCCCTTGGGGATTGTCGCCGGCCACAACGGCCGCTCACCGCCGGGCCGGCCGGCTACCAGCTCGCGCCCCGGGTGAGGCGAAGCGCGTCCAGGGCGGCCAGCAGCTCGGCCACCGCCCTGGGGTCCTCCAGGGATCGGCCGGTGTGCTCCTGCAACCGTCGCAGCCGGTACCGCACGGTGTTGGGGTGGCAGTAGAGCCGCTTGCCGGTCTCGACGGCCGAGCCGCCGGCGTCGAACCATGCCTGCAGGGTGCTCAGCAGGCTCGACCGGTCCTGGGCAGGCAGGTCAAGGACCGGTCCGAGCACCGTGCGCACCAGCTCGCCAGCGGCGTCCGGGGCGGCGGCGGCGAGCACGCGCAGCGGGGTCTGCTCGAACTGCGCGACCGCCGGGACCCCCGCGGGCAGGCTGCCCAGGACCAGGCGGGCGTAATGGAGGGCCCTGGGCGTGTCGCCCAGCGCGTGGTAGACGGGACTGACACCGGCCCGGGCGCGCACGCCGCTCCCCAGGTGCTCCAGAAGGATGGGGAGGGCATCCTGGCGTCGCAGGGACACGACGCCGGTCTGGATGTCGGGGTGCAGCCGCCAGGCGGACCCGATGCCCCGCGCGGCCAACAGGGCTTCGACCTGCGGTAGGCCTTCCTGGGCCAGCCCGGGTGCCTCGGCGGCGACCACCACGAACACGCCCTCCCAGGGCAGCCGTAGCATCTTGGCGGCCTCCCAGAGCGTGTCCCGATCGGGAATCCCGCCGGTGAACAGGGCCTCCACCAGCGCCGAGCGTTCCCGCGCCCCGGCCAGCAGCAGCTCCGCCGCTGCCTCCCGGTAGGCGACGGTGAGCTCCTGGGTGTACTCGCCGATCAGCCACCACACGCCGCTGGCGGCGTCGACCAGCGTCTCGGAGGGCGCCTGGCCGCTGCGACGCGCCTCCTCGACGATCGCCTCCCACAGCTCGGTGAAGCCGATCCGGTAGGCGTGCAGGATGTCCGCCAGCGGCGTGCCCTGCTCGGCCCGGCGGCGGCCGGTCGTGCGAGGCGCCGACAGGTCGGGCGGCTGATCCGTGGTGAGCTGGGCGACCATCGACTCCAGGTTGCTGGCGACGGAGTCGCGGAGGTCCTCGACGCTCACGACCTCCCGATCACGGTAGAACTCGATTTCGGCCAGAAGGCGCTGGACGACCCGGTCGGCCAGCTCGGGAAGCCGTGTCCTGACTGACCCGGCGATCGCGGCGATCTCGGGGGCCAGGACGCGTGAACGACGCGTCCTGGCCTGCCTGGGCGTGCTCATCTCAGCGCACGGCCCCAGACCACGGCAGCTCCCCGCCGCCTGGCATATGGTCCATCAGGGCAGCAGTGTCTCCCAGCGTGGCTGGCATGGCCAGACACGAGCCGAGCACCTGGTGCCGCGCTGCGGGTCGGTTAGTTGTCGTTGTCGAGTCCGGCCGCAGCCTCGGCCGGTCCAGCTCCACCACCTGCTCGGCGTGAGCGGCCAGGAACCGGGTCAGCCCGGCGCCATAGCCGCCAGTGCTCTCGATCGCCCACACTCGCTGCCGATGGTGCTGGCCGGCGAGCTCCAGGAGCTGCTGGTAGCCGGCCGGGGTGGCGGCCACGGTCATGGTCACCATGGTCTGGCCGGTGGCCGCGGCCACAACCGCCGCGGTGTGGGTGTGCTTGTGGGTGTCGACGCCGATGACGACCTCGACGGAGTCTGCCTGCTCCCGACTCGATCACAGCAGCTGCAACAGCGCCCGATCGGCTGTGTGGAGACCGCTGAGCACGCCGCCGTGGCTGCCCTCGCGCCGGTCGAGCTGCGCGGGTCAGCGTTCGGGCTGCTGGCCGCCGTGCAGGGCTTCGGCAACCTAGCCGCCAGCGCCATCGCCGGCCTGCTCTGGACGCTGGCCTCGCCTCGGGTGGCCTCGCCTATCTCATCGCCTGGATGCTGCTCGCCCTGGCCGCGCTATGGATGACCATCGGTAGACGCGTCTGAGAGGCCGGCCCGGTGACGCAAGACGTGACGACCCCCAGGAACCCCGTCCGGTAACCGGCGGGCAAGCCCGCCTGCTCCCGGCCGATTGGGCCCCTGGGGGTCATCGGCGCCCCAAGGAACTCCCGTGGCCTTCCCGAGAACGACTCGCGAAAGTCCCGTCCTACGACCCAAGGCCGCTAGACCTCGCCGCGGGACAATAGATTGCGCAAACCCACCGTCCGCGACGCACCGTCCGGGCCCGTCAGCCCTTCCAGCGGGAACTCCTATCCGGATTTCCCAGTCCTACCGCGTCGGCCCCTCGGGGCAAAGCGGAATCTAGAAGGCCTCCAAGCGGCCGTCAAGGCGCCGTTTCCGCTGGTCAGACGCATATGTGCTGCTAGACGAGGGTAGAATTACGCCGATGGAATTTCCAAGTAAGCATGGCAGCTCAGGAGCGATATTCAGAATGGGGTTTCGTAGATACGGAACTTCTCCAACGCGACCACGGTTCGCAGCGTGACCGGGAATCTGGCCAGCGGGCCACGATACCCACCCGACAAGCCCCGCCACTGCTTCAGCAGCGCGATCGTGCGCTCGACCGCCGCGCGGGCCTGACTGTGCGCCCGGTTGTTGATCTGCGCAAACGCTGGCAGCTTGCCATCGGGCGGCTTGCGCAGCGGCGTGTTGATCCCGCAGCCAAGAAGCCAAGATCGCCCAGCACGTCCCGGCCGGCCAGAATCCGGTCCAACCCCGCCTCGCAAAACGACCGGGCATCGTGCATCGCGCCGCGGGTGGACTCGCTGGCGTCCAGCAGCCGGCCCCACCGGTCGGCGACCACCAGCGTGTTCACGCCCGCCCGGTGCCGCTTGCCGCTGTAGAGCCCCTCGCCCTGCCGGCCCTCACCAGCGCGGTTGCCGGTTGGGCACAGGGTCCCGTCGACCAGCAGCCGCTCTGCCTGCTCCACGTCGGTCACGCCCGGCATGCCATCGGCAGCGGCCGCGCCGACCACCGCGGCAAGCGAGCGCACCACCCGCGAGACGGTCGGTTGGCTGACGTTGAAGAACGCCCAGCAGCGCCTGGGAGAGGTTGTGGCGCAAGGCGACCACCGTCATCGTGACCGCCACCGCAAAGCCCAGCGCGCGACGCCGCCCACGTGGTGGCTGCCAGCTGCCACACCGCGCGGTGGCACGCTCGATGAGCAGGTCAAGTTGATCGTCGGACAGGCCGGTCATGGGCTTGGCGCAACGGTCCCTCCGGTGGTGTCGCACGGACGGTGGAATGGCCGCGCGGAGCCTACCGAGAGGGGTTGTTGGACCCATACAAGACCCACGGCTTGGGGGACTTACGCCTTTGTTGTCCTGATGCTCGTCAGGTGATGCTGATGTCGAAGGCGGGGCACCGGACGAGCACCGTTGGTCGGCGACATGACCATGAACGCGTTCATCAAGCAGCACTCCGTGGTGGGCTTGGGCAGAGCCGTGAGGGCGGCCGTTGCTGTGGGCCTTCTGTTTGGGTTCGCCACGTCGATCGTTGCTCTTGGGTCGGTGCCACCAGCCTCGGCCGCCGACGTGGCGGCGACCGTCATCGCCCGGTACCGAGAACGGATCCCTGGGCTCATGGCCGAGCAGGGAGTACCGGGCCTGGCCGTCGCGCTGGTCGATGGCGATCGGGCGCGGTGGGTCGAGGGCTTCGGCTACCGGGATCACCAAGGCGGCGCCCCGGTCACCGCCGACACGATGTTCAGCGTCCAGTCGATGTCGAAGTTGTTCACAGCAACGGCAGTCATGCAGGCCGTCGCGGCCGGCCGACTGGACCTCGACGAGCCGATCACGAGCTACCTGCCCGAGTTCACCGTCCACAGCGCGTTCCAGGAGCATCCGGAGCGGAAGATCACGCTGCGGATGCTCCTGAGCCACACCGCCGGCTTCACCCACGAGGCCCCGGTGGGCAACAACAACGAGCTCGATCCCGGTGACTTCGACGTCCACGTGCGTAGCATCTCCGACACCTGGCTGCGCTTCCCAGTCGGCACTGGCTACGCCTACTCGAACCTGGGGATCGACCTTGCCGGCTACATTCTCGAGCCCGTCGAGGGCAAGCCGTTCGCGCAGGTCATGCGCGACTCGCTGCTCGGTCCGCTGGGCATGGGCCACAGCACGTTCGATCGGACGGTGATCCGATCGGCCAACGATCGGGCGGTGGGCCACGTGGATCCTTATCCTGCCCCGCCGCTGTATGAGCCGATGACGGCGGCCGGTGGCATGTACAGCAGCGCCGCGGATCTGGCGCGCTTCGTTCGCTTCCAGCTGAACGACGGTTCCATCGACGGTCGTGCCGTCCTGGATCCCAAGTCGATGGAGGAGATGCGCACGGTCCCGGCGCCTAGCGCCGGCGCGCCGGCCGGCTACGCGCTCGGCGTGGTCCGACACCGTTGGAATCGCTGGGACGAACGGCCCGATCTCTTCAACCACGGCGGCGGTGGCTTCGGGTTCCTCTCCGACCTGTGGTGGCTGCCGCAGCTACAGATCGGGATCGCGATCTTGACCAACTCCCAAGATCACCAGCTCCAGGGTGACCTCGCACTGTCGATCCTGGGTGACCTCGTTACCGAGCCGGGCGTGTATCGCGATCGGCTGCTTGTGCTGCTGTCGCGGCCGCCGGCCGACGACCCGGAGGGGTCGTTCGAGCCCCCGGCCGGGATGGCGAACCTCGTCGCCAACGCCGCCATGGTCGCGACGGGCGATGAGGCCACCCGCTGGGCGGCATGCTCCGGCCCCTACCGAACGTCGGCGTGGGGTGTGCTCGCCCCGACTGGCCCGCCGGACCGGTTCGTCGTTGACGCGGGCGTCCCGTACTTCGAGGTCGACGACGAGACGGGGTCGCTGGTGCGTCACCGTCTGGTCGAAGTCGCATCCGACCTGTTCCTCGCGGACAACGGCGAGACGCTCGACCTGCGAGGCCCTGTCCCGACGTGGCGGGGTCTTCGGCTCGTTCGAGTGGCAGGTGGTCCCGCCCTGTGGCAGTGGGGCGTCTTGGGGGCCGCCGCGCTCCTTGCCGTCGCATGGCTCGTCGCCGCCGCAGTTCGCGAGGTACGTCGCCGCGTGTCGCGCTCGGCTGCAGACCAGCAGCCATCCGCGTTGCGCCGCTGGCGCCGGATCGCCGCACTCACGGCGCTCGTCACGGCGGTGCTGACGCTCGGAAACGCGGCCCTGGTCGCGTGGATGCCTGCGCTGGTGGATTCCGGCTTCCTCGGCTGGCTCGACCTCCCCATGGCCCAGCGTTTGGCGCTGCACTTGCCGCTGGCGCTCGCCGCCCTGGTCGCGTGCACGCTTGTTCTTGTGGCCGCGGGCTGGGTTCTCCGCTGGTGGTCGAGTGCGCTCAGGCTCCAGTACGCGGTACTAGCCGTCGCCGCAGTTGCCGTGGTCGCTCAACTGGCCGCCTGGCGGCTCATCGGCTGGGGAGTCACTTGAATTCGGTAGGCACTTGCACTCAACTCCCAAATTCCCACCAAACCATTCTGAATATCGCTCCCATCGTCGCCATCGCCATCATCGCCGGCATCATCACGCTGACTAACTAAAAGAGGATCGCGCGTTCGGTGACAGGCACGGACGGTGCCCTGCAGCTGCCTACGCCAGATCGCCGAGGCAGACGGAGTTGGGTGGTGCCGTGATCTGGCCTTGACCGGCGCGAATGCGTTGGGAGCAGCAGTGTCCGCGGGGCCTGCCGTGTCGGGCAGGCAAGAACGCAACGCCAGCCTCCAGGAGGCGCTTCGGTGTGCCCCGATGGTCGGTTCACTGGTAGCGGTGGCCGCTCGACTCGATCCAGCCGCCCTCGTGGGCGCCGGTCGGGTGGTGGGTGTAGTGGATCACTGGGCGGCCCGGGTCGGGTTCGAACTGCCCGTGGACGATCACGGTGCTTCCGACCGTGACGGG
>JASLIH010000531.1 GCA_030152105.1 Actinomycetes bacterium | reverse complement strand
GCATCATCCCCCTGGCGTCGAGAGATGTGGCGGCGTGGGCCAAGCAGCTCCGGTCATTCTGCTGGTCATTCCGTCATAGACCACGCCCTATGACAAGAGCGCATCAGCTGGACGGCGCACCTGACCTGACCAGCGAGAACGGCACCCACGGAGACGGCCTAGACGAGCGTGGACCGACTTCTAATCCGTAAGGTGCAGGTTCGAGTCCTGCCGGGGGCGCCAAACCCGCAGGTCAGAGGCCTGAACTCTCGTCGTTGTGATGGTCTCGCTCAGGCTGGTCATTCCTTTGCGGTCGTAGAGCGTCCGATAGCCGTCGCGCTGGCCCGATCCCGCGACGTCGGCCGGCAGGCAACTACCCGTGCACTGGACGTGCCGCGACGATCGCGCGGCGCCCGGTATCGTCGTTCGGGCCATCCAGGCTGCGGCGGTTGGCGCCGATCGCTGCGGGGGCCGAGAAGGTAACCCGCTCGGACGGTCTCTCGCGGCGGATGACTCGGCTATCCGGCCAGGATGTTGGCGTTCATGCGGAAGAAGTTCGTGGGGTCGTACTTGGCCTTGAGGGCGGTCAGCCGGGTCCATTGGCCTTCGGTGTACGCCTGACGGACGCGGTCGGCGGCGTCGTCGCTGGTGTAGTTCACATAGACACCGCGGCTGTAGGGCTCCAGCGCACAGAAGAGCCCGCGCACCCATTCGATGTGGCGGTCGGCGTCGCCGGCCTCTTCGGGGAGCCACGACGCCACGATATTGAGGTCGTGGGAGGCGTCACGGTAGGGGAAGGCCGTCGACTCCTCAGGGACCCTTGCCACGGCGCCTCCGAGGCAGAAGATCGGGATGGCCGACAGCGGCGAGGTCACCTGGGTGGCATGGTCGACGACCACGTCGATGATCTCGTCGGTGAGGGGGCCGAGCTTGTGGGCCTTCCAGTAGTAATGCCGGCCGTGAGGGTAGGCGGCGTCGAACATCTTCTGCTGGGCGACGTACGGCCTGGGGGTCACGGCGTCGAATGCCGGGGTGGGAAGCTGCCGGATGGGCGCTAGGACCTCACGCCCCTCATCGGCTGGTCCGGCGTACGTGGCGATGAGTGCCACGATCGGCTTGCCGTGCAGCTCTTCGGGCACGATCGGTAGCGACGGGGCCAATCGCAGGTTGGCCATCATGCCGAGCTCGTCGGGCGCGTCCGCCATGAACTCCCGGAGGAACCGCAGGACCTCCGGGGCCTGGTCCATGTTCCAGGCCATCATGCCGGCCAGCACGGTGGGGCCCAGGGGCTGAAGTTTGAACGTGAAGTTAGTGACGATGCCGAAGTTGCCGCCCCCACCCCGCAACGCCCAGAAGAGCTCTGGGTTCTCCTGTTCGCTGGCCACGATGAAGTCGCCGTCGGCGGCGACCACATCACAGGAACGGAGCCCATCGATCGCGAGGCCGAACTTGCGCATCAGATGACCGATACCTCCGCCCAGGGTCAGACCACCGATCCCGGTGTGGCTGACGATCCCGCTGGTGGCGGCCAGCCCGAACGCCTGGCTCTCCCGATCAAGATGGGCGTTGAGACATCCGCCTTGCAGCTGAATGGTTCGAGCCAAGGGATCGACCCGCGATCCGGTCATGGCGGACAGGTCGATGACAACCCCGCCATCACAGATCGCATGGCCGGCCACGGCGTGCCCGCCGCCCCGCACCGACGCCGGCAGGTCGTGCTCCCGGCAGAAGCGCACCGCGGCCATGACATCGGCCACGCCTCGGCACCGGGCGATCAGGGCTGGCCGCCGTTGCACGTGCCCGTTCCAGATCTGCCGGGCGGTGTCGTAGCCCCCCTCCTGCGGCTGGATCAGCTCGCCGCCGAAGTTCGCGGCCAGCGTCTCGATGATCGCACCGTCGATCGCTTCCATCTGGCACCTCCTCGTGTCCTGGCATGGATCGTCAGACCAGCGGCAAGCGAGGAGAAGTGCAACGTTTGAACCTGCGCACACGTGGCGGCGTTCCGCCGTGGACGTGGCTCAGGTCGTGGCGGCCAGCGTCGGGGCGGGCGGGTGCTGGGTCGATCCTTCGTAGCCGGCGCGCGGATCGTCGGCCGCCCAGCCGTGCCGGTTCCAGGTCGGAAGCGCCCGGACCAGCGCCGGGGACCCTTGCACCTCGATGGCCCCCGAGCGCAGGGCGTCCCGCCAGTGGATCCGTCCCATGTGCCAGCGGGCGAACACCAGCGGATCGTTGACCACCACGATGAGCGCCTCTTGGCCGCCCGGGTGCTTCAGGCAGTACTCGGCGTCACCTCGTTCGATCAGCAGCCAGCTCCGGCGAGCCGACCCCGGCAGCGTGGGGTACTCGAATCGGACCACCACCCGTCCCGGAGGGAGGCGGTCGCGGTCCAGGAAGAAGTTTGCCCACACCCACAGCACCACGCCTGGATGGGCGTGTTCGGGCTTCAGCTCCGCCCACTTCCGCCCCCAGCGCTCGAGGACCAACATGAGCTCGGACAGCTCCCGGCCGGCCTGGGTGGGTTCGTAGGTCGAGCCGTGGCCATCAGGCTTGGAACGGATCTCGATGATCCCAGCGCGCTCCAGCTCCCGCAGGCGCTTGGAGAGCAGCCCGCGAGAGAGGCCGGGGGCGCCGTCGGCGATCTCGTTGAAGGTCTGACAGCCGACGAGGATGTTGCGAAGGATGATGATCGTCCAGCGCTCAGCCAGAAGCTCGGACGTCCGCGCGATGGGGCAGTACTGCCCGTAGGTTTTCACACCCAAAGCCTGCCACCGAGGAACGGCCCTGACTAGTTCATCCTCTGAACTTGACGGTCTTGGCCCGACCGACCCAAATTGGTGGCGTCCCGCCATGGTGGTATGCGGACGCCGGCTCCCGATGGCGGCAGTTATGCGGCAGGCTGACAGGCTGGTCGGCCACCTCCTCGAGTGGCCAGCTCTGCTGGGAGTCTATGCCCGTCCTACTTTTCAACCGCTACCTGGACGCCACCAGCGGAGGAGGCGAGGGCGTCGGTCATGCCCCTGGTCATTCCGCCAAGCACCACTCGGTACGACAGAGCCGCATCAGGTAGACGGCCTACCCGACCTGAGCAGCGAGGACCGCACCAAGCAAGACGACCTGGACGGTTGTTGGTCGACTTCTAATCCGTGAGGTGCAGGTTCGAGTCCTGCCAGGGGCGCCAAAGCTGCAGGTCAGAGACCTGAAAAGCTGCTCGGTGTCCGGGCCTTGGTCACGCCGGTCATTCCTTTGCCCCTCGATCGGGCAATGTCGCCGACTATCGCCGTCCCCGAATACTGTCGAGCTCACGACATGACATAGCCTCCGGCCACGTCGAGGGTGACGCCCGTGATCCAGGCGGCGCTGTCGGAGGCCAGGAACACGGCCGCGAGGGCGACGTCCTCGGGGGTCCCAAGCCGTCCCAGTGGGATCGCCGCCGCCGTCTTCTCCCGCCACTCCTCGGATGCCACCCGTTGGATCTGGTCGGTGAGGATGGTGTGCGGGGCCAGGCAGTTGACGCGCACGCCATGGCGGCCGACCTCGCTGGCGACCTGGCGGGTGAGCATGATCACGCCCGCCTTAGCGGCCACGTACGGCGCCGGCGCGCCCAACCCGGGCAGGCGGGCCGCGCTGGAGGCCATGGTGACGATCGCGCCTCCGCCACGCTGGGTCATGCCGGGGAGGAAGCTCTTGAGGGTCAGGAAGGTGGCGGTGAGGCTGCCGTCCACGGTCGACCGCCAGTCCTCCTCAGCGACGTTCTCGACCGGTCCGGGACGTGCGCGTCCGCCGCCCACGAACGCGGCCAGCACTTCGGCCGGGCCGAGGTCCTGCTCCACCTGCTGGCGCATACGTTCGACCGCGGCCAGGTCGGTGCAGTCGCCGGTCACCCCGATGGCCTCGCCGCCGCCGGCGTGGATGACATCGACCACGGCCTGGATCCTGGCTTGGTCGCGGCCGTTGACCACGACCCTGGCGCCGTTGGTGGCGAGCAGCCGGCAGGTGGCCGCGCCGATCCCCCCTGACCCGCCGGTGACCACTGCGACCTTGCCGGCCAGGTCTGGATAGATGCCCACAGTGTCACTGGTCTGCATCGGTCGCTCCTCCTCTGGGAAAGGTGTCGGGGTGGATCGTCGCCTGAGAACGCCTCCACGGCTGTCTATCATGCGGCGGCCTTCCGGCACCTCCCTGGCGGTAGCGATCGCGGTGATCTACCGCGATCGTGGTATGCGGCCAGACGATGCAGCGCTGTTGCCGGTTGGTCATTCCGACGGTCATTTCGTCACGCAGCACTCGGCATGACCCGACCGCATCACCTGGACAGAGCACTCGACCTGAGCAGCAAGAACGGCACCCTGGGAGACGGCCTAGACGGCTCTGGATTGACTTCTAATCCGTAGGTTGCAGGTTCGAGTCCTGCCGGGGGCGCAAACGTGCAGGTCAGCGGCTTGCGCTCATGACGGTGCTTGCTATGTGGCAATCCCGCAGCTCCGATGGTGCCTTCCGGGCCACGCCTTGATGCCGGTTTGTATGCGTGCGTGTGCATGGCCGTCGGGGGAGTGGAGCGGCCGCGCCGGGTGGTGCGCTTCGCGCGATTGATTCATCGGCGCGTCCTCGCCTGTGGGCGGGCTTCGGCCGGCGCCGCCTTCGGCGGTATCAAGTCGGCCGAGTTGCCACGTATGGTGGCCGGGTAGGCACGCCGTCCTCTCGACCCGAGGGCTACGCGGCGACCACGTGCAGGAGCGCGGGCGC
>JASLIH010000513.1 GCA_030152105.1 Actinomycetes bacterium | reverse complement strand
AACCGATCACCGCGATCCTGCGCCACCACGAACTGGTCAGCTGAAACCGACCACGCACGAACTTCCTACGGCAGTACTTAGCGCGCGCTGAGAACCAGCGTGCCATCCGGCCGCAGCGTCGCGTTGGGTGCCTTCTCCGGCTCCGGGCTGTCGATCCCCCAGCGCTGGCCGGTCTGGACGAACCATGTTCCAGGGGACTGCCGCAGCTGGACCAGGGTCGTGGCGAACACCAGCCAGGGCCCACCGGTGCCCTCCAGCACGGTTACCGAGCAGCCGCCTTCCCCCGCCGTGTTAAGAGAGCCGCCCACGATCGCCATCGTGGCCGGCGACGCTGCGGCCTTGCCTTGGTTGACGGTGTTGGCGCCTGAGTTCCACTGGTCGGCGCACTCGGACAGGCTGGGTGAATCTGGGCCGGTCACTCGTGCGATGAAGAGGCCGGCAGCCAGGACGACCAAGGCAGCCAGACTCAAGACCGCAAGGTCTGCACGCTGGTCATGCCTCTATCGTCCTGGATGCTGCCGAACGGCCGTCAGCGCGGTGACGGCAGCCGCCCCAGCTCGACCCGCTTGGGCCCGTCTCATCCGATCAGCCGCCGAGGCTGCGCACCCGCCCCAGAACCGCTGGCCTACGATAGCGGCGTGACAAGCCGGCCGATCACCACCAGCGAGGACCAGAGCACGACGTTCATCGAGCTCTTCTTCGACCTGGTGTTCGTCTACGCCGTGACCCAGACCGTCAGCCTGGTCCACCAGGAGTTGTCCTGGGTCGGGGTCGGACACGCGGTGGTGGTGTTCTGGCTGGTGTGGTGGGCCTGGACGCAGTACACCTGGGCGCTGAACTCCGCCGACACGACCCATCCCGCCGTGGAGGCCGTCGTGCTGGTCGCCACGGCCGTCGCCTTCCTGATGGCGGTGACCATCCCGGACGCCTTTGGCGACGCCGGCGGCTGGTTCGCCGCCACCTACCTCGTGGTGCGCGTGGTCGGCCTGGGCGTCTACGTCCGGGTGGCCTGGGACAACGTGGCCAAACGGACCGCCGTACGGCGGTTCGCCGTCCTGTCCGTCGGCGGCCTCGCCGCCGTGGCCGCCGGCGGCCTGGCCGGAGGCGACGCCCGAGAGTGGTGGTGGGCAGCGGCCGTGCTGCTGGACGTGGCCGCCGCGGCGGGGGCCAGCGCCGAGGGCTGGGACATCCGCCCCGACCACTTCAGCGAGCGGCACGGGCTGTTCGTCATCATCGCCTTGGGCGAGTCGCTGATCGTCGCCGCCGCTGGGCTCACCGGCGCCGAACGCACCGCCCAGACCGTGGCGGTAGCCATCCTGGCCGTGGCGCTGATCTGCGGCCTGTGGTGGAACTACTTCGTCACCGTCAAACCCGCCCTGGATGAGGCCATGCGGCGGCGACAAGGGGTCGACCGCAGCACCCTGGCGCGGGACGTGTACAGCATCCTGCACTTCCCCCTGGTCTTCGGGGTGGTGCTGGTGGCGGTGGCCCTCGAGGAGGCGGTCGCGCATCCGCACCAGGCGCTGCCGGTGGCCGGCAGCCTCGCCCTGGCCGGGGGCGTCGTCCTGTTCGTGGCCAGCACCGTCGCCGCGCTGCGCCGCAGCGGCTACCGGCTGGCGGGCGGGCGGTTGCTGCTGCTGGGCGTGGTGGCCGCCGGCGTCTGGGCCGCGCACGGCGCGCCGGTCACCTGGTCGCTGCTGGTGGTGGCCCTCGGCCTGGTGCTGCTGGGTGCGGCGAAGCGACCGGCGCCGAGCCCGTCGTGGTGAGCGGCCGCGGTGCGCGGCGTCGAGGCCGCTCACCCGCGTCATCGGCGTTGCGGGTGGTGGACGCGAACCACCAGCTTGGCGGTGGCTTAGACAGCGCGAGGGCTGCAATGCCCCTGCGGGCCATTCAATGAGGCTGATGATGCCCCGTCTCGCTAGATCTGGTCCGCCCTCACCTCGCTGACCTGCGGCGGGCCAGATTGGCTGAGACGCCATTCAGCAGCTTGTCTCACTAGAGGGCGTGCAAGCGCCGCGGCCCACCATGGCGGAGCGCGCCTAGCAGGCGTAGCCGGGGCGTAGGTGACGCCGCGGCTGCGGAATGTCAGCTTGAGGCCAGCTGTTGAGGGCGGGCTCGATGGCGAACAGGGCCTCGGAGAGGCGCACCCGCGGCTCGGCGGCGGGCGGGCTAGACGTCAGCAAGGTTCCTGTAGGGCTCGACCATGGCCACAGCTCATCTGGTACGAGGTCGTCAACCAGGATCGCCATGACGGGAGCCTTTCATACCCAGCCGAAAGGAGCGAAACGGCGTCTAAGCGGAACCCCATCGACCCCATCTGGTGCACCGCACCTGATCATCCATCGCCCGCCGGCCCAGTAAGCATCGAGTTCGTCGAGGAGGCCCCCGACGACGACACTCCCCGGCTGGGGGCGTGGCTGGAGCTGCGGGCCCAGGATCCCCAAGGCGCTGCATGCCACCCTGGACGCCGGGCTAGCTCGGGTGGAGCACCCGGGCCACCCTACTACCTTCATGGCACCGGGAGGCCAGGTGTTCACCATCGCTGCGCAGTGATCAGCCACAGGCCCGCCCAGCATGCCAGGCCTGCCAGGCGACCGCAGCCCTGACCGAGCCTGGTGACTACTCGCCTGAACTCGCCCACTGGCGCAGGCCCGTAGGCACCGCCACCCGTGCCCAGGTTCGGGGCACAATCGCCTTCCCGCGCCGGAACGGGCGGCGCCCGCGTCAGGAGATCGGTGATGCACGAGCCAACAGCTGGGCGGGCCACGCTCGCCGTCCTCGGCGCTGGTCCCAAGGGGCTGGCGATCGCGGCGAAGCGCGCAGCCCTTGCCCGGAGCGGCGGGGAGGTGCCCGACCTTGTCCTGGTCGATCGTGAGGGCGTCGCCGCCAACTGGTCGGGCGCCGCCGGGTACACCGACGGCCGCCAGCGGCTCAGCACCGCACCCGAGAAGGACGTCGGCTTCCCCTACGCGCCCACCTGGGGTGCGGCCTCGGAGCGGGTCAGCCAGGAGTTGGGGCGCTGGTCATGGCAGAGCTACCTCGTCCACCAGGAGGGCTTCGCCGACTGGGTCGACCGGGGGCGGCCTCTGCCCACCCACCGCCAGTGGAGCCAGTATCTGCGCTGGGTCGCCGCGCAGGTCCCGGCCGAGCCGATCCTGGCCGAGGTGGACGGCATCGACCTCGCCGGCGGCCGCTGGCGCCTCGCCGCCCGCACGCCCACGGGCGGCCGGCTCGACCTGGACTGCGACGGCCTGGTCCTCACCGGCCCCGGACCGCCGGTGCGCATGCCCGGCCAGCCCAGCGACCACCCGCGCGTCCTCGACGGCCGCAACTTCTGGACCAGCCAGGACGAGCTGGCGCGCGACGGCCCGGTCGAGGTGTGCGTGATCGGCAACGGCGAGACCGCCGGCTCGATCACCGCCGCGCTGCTGGCCATGCTCCCGGAAAGGTCGACGATCGAGCTGGTCTCCGACCACGGCGTCCTGTACTCGCGCGGCGAGAGCTTCGCCGAGAACCGCCTGTACTCCGACCCCGTCGCGGCGGGCTGGCAGCGGCTCGCCGAGCGGCACCGCCGCGAGTTCCTCAAGCGCACCGATCGCGGTGTCTTCTCCCTGCAGGTCGAGCAGGTGCTCAACCAGGCCGGCGCGGTGCACACGGTCGCCGGCCGCGTCACTCACCTGCAGCCAGTCGGGGCCAAGGTCATCGTCGAGGTCGACTATGAGCAGGAGCGCGAGCGCATCGCCTTCGACTGGGTGGTCGTCGCGGTCGGCTTCGACCCGATGTGGTTCTGGCACCTGCTCGGCGAGCGTGCCAGGGCGGCGCTGGCGAGCGCCGCCAACGGCGGACCCACCGCCCGGCCGCCCTCCCGCACCGCTCTCGAACGCGCCGTCGGCCACGACCTCGCCGTCACGGGGCTGCACCCCAAGCTCCACCTGCCGGTCCTAGCCGGCGTCGCCCAAGGGCCCGGGTTCCCGAACCTGTCGTGTCTTGGTCTGCTCGCCGACCGCGTGCTCGGCGCCTACGTCCGCCCAGCCCGAGGCG
>JASLIH010000485.1 GCA_030152105.1 Actinomycetes bacterium | reverse complement strand
ATCCCCGATGGGCAGCGGATCCGCGTGCACGGAACCGACGGGTACGTCGAGATTCTGCCTTGACTGATTTACCGAGAAGGTTCATTGTCGCCTGCCACGGTCATGGGACCGGTTTGAGCCGGGTTTTGCCACGGTTATGGGACCACCGGGTTTGCCAGTTATGGGACCACCCTCGGCGTGCCTGTCGGGGTGGTCGGGGCCGGCTGTCTGCGATCAGTTCAGGTCGTTCGATCTGGAGGTCGCGGGTGGCGGGTGCCGTCCTAGCGTTCCTTATCTATGGGCGGCGGGAAGTCAAGACGGTCGCCGTTGGGTGTGCTTTTCCCGCGTAGTTGCTGGTCGCGGTGATGGGGCGCCGGGGTCCAGGTGGAGCGCCCGTAGCGCAGCGAGGACGAACGACCTGGAGGCCGGGGTTCTATCACCGCACAGTTGTTAGCGCGGGGAAGGCTGCGGTTGTTTGTTAGGTCATGATCGGCTCCGAATGGGGGTGTTGACTCGGTGTCACGCTCGAGACGCC
Source organism: Actinomycetes bacterium (assembly GCA_030152105.1). The sequence continues at coordinate 3,005 of JASLIH010000485.1, read as the reverse complement.
CGGCCTTATCTCGGTGCTCGCGGGGTGCGGCGACATGATGGTGGATGGGGTGGTCCCGAACGGTGGTGCGGCCGCTCGGTCTGTAAACGGCTGGCCGGCGTGTGTCCGGCAGCAAGGGAGGTTGGGAGCGGGCCGCGGGTTCACCAGGTGGTGGGCGTCGGCGTGGTCCGGGTCAGTCCAGTTCCGCGGGTGCCCACGCCTTCTCGCCAAGCGCGCGCAGGGTGTGGTGGCAGCGGCGGACGAGTTTGCGGGCGACGGACAGGGTGGCCCGTTGCGCGCCGAGCCGTTGTTTGACCTGGCTGTAGTAGGGGTGGTCGGGTGAGGTGTCGTTGCCGGCGCGCAGGGCCGCTTCGAACAGCGCCCAGCGCAGTACCGCGGGTCCTTGCCGGGACAGGTGCCCGCGGGCGCGGGTGGTGTCGGAGGAGTAGACGGTGATGTCCAGCCCGGCGTGGCGTACCGCGGCGGTGGAGTTGGCGAACCGGCGGGTGTCACCGAGCTCTTCCCAGATCGCCACGCCGGTCAGCGGCCCGATGCCGTAGTGGGATTGCAGGGCGAGGCAGCCGGGCTGCCGGGCGGCGTAGCGGTGCAGCCGCCGCCGCAGTGGATCCAGCTCGGCGGAGAGCCGTTCGAGTTGCCGCAGCCCGGTGGTCAGCGCGTCCCGGCCGGCCGGTGACAGGTCGATGCGGTCAAGCAGGTCCGGGGTCAGCCGGCTGGTGACCGGCACCCCATGGTGGAACAGGGTGGCTTGCAGCCGTTGCCGCCAGCCGATGTACTCGCCGAGCAGGTCGACGTAGAGGCGGACCAGGGCCCGCACCTCCAGCACGTGGGTGGGTGGGATCCACGACTCGGGCAGCGTCCCGGCCAGTAGCAGCTCACGTTGCCAGCGGGCGTCGCCCTTATCCGTCTTGGCCCGCCGCTTGCGTCCCCGGGCGGTCGCGGTCTCGGCCGGCTCGGCCAGATGCGGGCGTAGCCCGGCCCGGGCCAGTTCCTCCACCACAAACCGCCAGCCGGTGCAACCCTCGACGGCGAAGTCCCCCGCCTGCTCCGGAAGCCCGCCCAGCCATGAGCGCAGGTGTTCCCGGTCCGCCGGCGTGATCCGCCCGCGACGCAGTTCACCGGTGGTCGTGTCGAGGTAGTCGAAGGTGATCTGGCGCCGGTGCAGATCCAACCCACCCACGATGGTCATCAGGGTTCCTCCTTCAGTCGCGGCATACAACGTGATCAGCGTTGCGCGCATCGACCCAGCGGCCCATATGCCATCTGTAAATCCAGGTGGCCTGCTCGATCATGTCGGGTGTGAAGGACCGACGAGAGGAGCAGGCCGATGCGAAGGGTAGCGCCGTCTGTGGTCGCTGGGGAGCAGCTGCGTGAGTTGCTGGTTGGTGGTGTTGACCGGGAGTCGAACGTGATCTCGGTGTTGGTGGAGACGGTGACGCGGCTGGTGGTGCAGCAGCTGCTGGAGGCCGAGCAGGCCGACTACCTGGGCGGCCGCGGTCGGTACGAGCGCCGGGTCGAGGGTCAGGTCGGTTCGCGGAACGGTTATGAGCCGGGACGGATCCGTACCGCGGAGGGTGGGGTCGAGGTGTCGGTGCCGCAGGTGCGTGGCGCCGGGATGCCGTTCCGGTCGTCGTTGATGAGCTTCCTGGATGGCAACTCTGAGGTGCTTGATCGGCTGGTCACCGAGATGTATGCCCGTGGGCTGTCCACCAGGGATGTGGAGGACGCGTTCCGCGACGCGACCGGTGAGCTGCTGATCTCCAAGAGTGCGGTGAGTGAGATCACCGACCGGCTGTGGGAGGACTACCAGGCGTTCATCGCACGCGATCTGGCTGACATCGAGGTGGAGTACCTGTTCGTCGATGCAGTGTTCGAGTCGCTTCGCCGCCACGGTGCGAAGGAGGCGCTGCTGGTCTGCTGGGGCATCGCGTCGGACGGCCGCAAGCATCTACTGCATCTGGCCGTGGGCAACAAGGAGAGTGAGCGGTGTTGGACCGCCTTCTTCCGTAACCTGCTCGAGCGCCGAATGCGGGCCCCGACCACAGTCACCTCCGACGGCGCGCCAGGACTGATCAACGCGATCAACGCCGTGTTCGACAAGTCGATCCGGATTCGGTGCTGGTTCCATCGGCTGGCCAACCTCCGCGCGAAGCTGCCCGACGAAACCGCCGGCGAGGTTCTCGCCCACGTCTACGCGGTGCGTGACGCCCCTACCCTCGACGCCGCCCGCGCCGCCGCGGACCGGTTCGCCAACACGTTCTCGCGCGAGTATCCGGCAGCGGTCGGCTGCTTCACCGACGACCTCGACGCGCTGCTGGCGATCCACCGGGTCCCGGTGCGGCACCGGATCCGGGTGCGCACTACCAACCTCGCCGAACGGTCCTTCGTCGAGGAACGCCGCCGCACCAAGGTGATCCCCCGACTCATGGACGAACGAGCGGCGATGAAACTGGTCTTCGCCACCATGATCCGCACCGCCGACCGATGGTGCCGGGTATCGATCAGCGACCTGGAACGCCACCAGCTGCGGCTGCTACGCGCCGAGCTCGGCCTCGACCCCCCACCAGCCGCCGACAAGCGCAACACCGGCCACCGCAAGGCGGCCGCCGCATGATCACCAGGCCACCGATTTACAGGACACCCAGGACTTGACCGGGTGGTGATGCACCCCGGCGGGCGGCCGGCCTGCGGCCGCGCCGATGCAGTTGTGGCAGCTGGACATCGTCGGCGACGAAGCGCGTAACGACGACTACGCCGATCGACCGAGCCTGCGCATGCGCCGCCCGGCCACCACACCAGCGACAGCCGGGGGTGGGCGCGAACTGGTTACGCCGGCAGATCACTCCGGGTCTGCTCCGCCACCATGTTGGGGGCGTACCAGGATGGCCAGTTCTCGTGTTGGCTCGACCGGTCAAGAAGGTGCGAACGCCCGGTGCGCTTCTGGCGCTCGACATGGCGGCCTCGGCACGCCAAAGGGCGTCTTCCAGGTCTTCTGCGGACGCGAACGC